>JBEVDE010000326.1:0-11139 GCA_040514175.1 Allosphingosinicella sp.
CCGCGAAGCGGCTTACCGCCCGTAAAATTCGACAAGGCCGCAGAGTTAGCGACCCCGGGGCCCCTTCGTGCCTTCGTGATCTTTGTGCGAGCCAAAAATGCGGCCTTCGGCCGCGGCAGGGCGAGCGAGGTTAGATCCCGATTGCTTCGGCGGGCGGCGGCTACCAAGGAAGAGGAATGAACGAGACGATCCTTCGCTTCGGCCATCCGGCGACTTTGATCGCCGAATATGAGCATTGGGTGGTGCTGCTTCGGCCGGCGCAGCCGACGTTGGGGAGCCTGATCCTCGCGGCGAAGGGCGAGGCCAGGAGTTTCGCCGATCTGACCCCGGCGGCCTTTGCCGAGCTGAAGGCCGCCGTTGCCGATATCGAAGGGGCGCTCACTCGCTCGATCCGCCATGAGAAGATCAACTATCTGATGCTGATGATGGTCGACCCGCACGTCCACTTCCACGTCATCCCGCGCTACGAAGGCGAGCGCGAGGCCTGCGGGGTGACGGTTCCAGACTTGGGCTGGCCGAAGGCGCCGGCGCTCGGCGAGGCGGTCGAGCTGGCGCCCGGACAGGTCGAAGCGCTGGCGGGATATCTCAAAGGGTTTTGGTAAGCGTCATGCCGGGCTCGATCCGGCATCCATGACCACCGCCGCACGAAATTTCATCCCGCCCGCGTTCATGGATTCCGGCCTTCGCCGGAATGACGGGGGAGCGAGTACCACCGCGCCGTCAGCGACTTCGCGGCCTCGACGTCCTCGGGGAAGTCGACCTCCTGCCATTCCTCGCCGCGGATCGAGACGGTGCGGACATCCGCGCCGGACTGGGCAAGCGCATCGATCGCGCGCAGATACCAGCGGCGGGTGCCGTCCGGCTGGCGCATCATCCGCTCGACCTGGCCGGCGAACAGGCCCGGGCCTTCGCCGCGGAAGGCGAGGAGGCCGATCGATTCGGCGTTGTAGCGGCCCGGCTCCAGCGCCTTGCCGATGCGCAGCAGCCGGTCGCCGTCGCGAAGCACCTTCATGTCGTCCGAATCGTAGCTTTCCTTCTCGTCGACGGTGACCGCGATCGGCCCGGTGCGCGCTTCGAGCACGCGCTCGAGCAGCGGGGGCGAGACCAAAGTGTCGCCGTTGAGCAGCAAGGTGTCGCGGTCGAGCTCCGAGCGCGCCATCCAGACCGAGCCGAGATTGTCGGCGACATGGTAGAAGGGGTTAAACAACGTCCGGACCCCGGCGCGCCGGGCCGCCACCGCCGCGACCGTCTCCTCGGCGAAGCCGGTGACGACGACGATGTCGGTAATGCCGGCGCCCTGGAGCGCGTCGAGCTGCCATTCGAGCAGGCTCCGGCCGTTGAGGTCGATGAGGCATTTCGGCCGCTCTGCGGTCAGCGGCAGAAGTCGCGAGCCTTTGCCGGCGCTGAGGATTATGGCTTTGTCGATGGTCATGAAAAAAGGCCGCACCCCTGAGGCCGCGGTCCGGATCGCGACGCTTTCGAGCCGCGTTTGTTAGGGTTCGACTTGGGCAAAGTTAGGGCGGGGTCCTTCCCGCCGGCGGGACGGCCGCCGCTTCCTCGAAGATCAGGCACGGCGCCGGACATCTTTTGCCAATTTACGATGTTGCCCGATTCGGGACTGGAATAGGTTTGACAACAGGCTGCTTTGAGGGGAGTTTTCCCCTCTCGCACTGCCAGGACCGCGCGAGTCGGGCCGGTGGCGCTTTTCCAAAAATCCTAGTGGGGAGGGTTCACACAGTGGCAGTCCAGAAACTCAGCAAATCGATCAGCGACTCCGACGGCGTGCTGGTCGGCGACGGCGTTCTCATCGGCGACGCGATTGTGCGCGCGGACGGCGTTCTCATCAGCGACGCTCCGCCGTTCAGGCTCACCGACTTTGCCGGCATCGCGACCTTCCGAGGCAAGCCGATCGCCACCCAGCAGCAGGTGATCAACCAGATCGATTCCGGCGCCCGCCAGGCCGCCAACAACGGCACGATCACTTTCACCTTCCTCGACGGCCCGACCGCGATCGGACTGTACAACAGCCCGAAATACCAGGCGCTCGGGATCACCGAGAATTTCGGCTATTCGGAATTCAGCGCGGCTGAAAAGGCCGTCGCGCGCGAGGCGATGATCCTGTGGGACGATCTCATCCCGCAAAGGTTCGTCGAAAAGAACGGCAACGGCGCGGACATCCAGTTCGCCAACACGACGACCGGCCCGGCCCAGGCGCATGCCTATTTCCCGAACAACGGCGCGAAGGTCTTCGGCGACGTCTGGACCGCCGATCCGAGCGTCAACTGGACCAACGCCTGGCTTCAATTTGACGGCTACGGCCGCACCACCCTGATCCACGAGGTCGGCCACTCGCTCGGCCTCAGCCACCCGGGCAATTACAATTTCGGCGACGACACTAACGGCGACGGCATCCCCGACCCGATCAGCTATCTCGGCGACGCCTTCTACGCCCAGGATTCGCAGCAATATACGATCATGTCCTATTTCAGCCCGACCGAGACGGGCGGACAGCCGATCAACGCGGCCCTGTTCATCCTCGGAAACCCGCAGACGCCGCTGCTCGACGACATCCTGACCATCCAGTCCAAATATGGCGCGGATCCGACGACGCGGGTCGGCAACACCAATTATTTCTCCAACTCCAACGCGGGCAACGCCGTCTACGACCTCGCTTTGAACCCCTATCCGTATCTGTCGGTCTATGACGCCGGCGGCGAGGATACGTTCGACTTCTCGACGGCGAACCGGAGCGTGTTCATCGACCTTCGTCCGGGCGCCTTCAGCTCGGCGGCGATCGGCGCGACGACCCTCGCCCAGGCCAATGCGATCCTCACCGCGTTCAACAATGCGACCGACGCCAGCCAGGGCCAGGGCGATTTCCCGCTCTACAATACGCAGGCGGAAGTCGACGCGGACGCCAATTTCGCGGGAAGCTTCGGCACGAGCCGGATCCTGAACGACACCGGAGTCTCCGGAATCTCCGCCACCACCCACCGCAACATCTCGATCGCCTACAATACGACCATCGAGAATGCGAACGGCGGCTCGGCGCGCGACTATCTCTACGGCAACGACGTCTCGAACAAGCTGAACGGCAATGGCGGCAACGACGTCCTCGACGGCGCCAAAGGCAACGACATCCTGACCGGCGGCGCCGGCGCGGACGAGTTCCGGGTCAGCGAGACCGGTTTCAACGACAAGATCACCGACTTCGCCACCGGGGTCGACAAGATCCGGCTGTCGGACATCGACGCGAACACCGGCGTCGCCGGCAACCAGGCCTTCACCTTCATCGGCAACGCCGCGTTCAGCGGCGCCGCCGGCCAGCTGAGGACCTACACGCAGGGCGGCGAGAATTTCCTCGCCGGCGACGTCAACGGCGACGGCCTCGCCGACTTCACGATCAACACCGGGGCGGGCGCGCCGGTGGTCGGCGACATCTTCCTTTAAGAAAGGTTCGGCGAATCAAGGGAGGGGCCTGCCGCATACGCGGCGGGCCTTTTTCTTTGGCCCGTCAAGCCGCTCCTCTTCGGCATAGCCACGCCTCGGTCGAAGGCCCTTATTGGGTTCGCACAAAGGTCACAAAGGCACAAAGAGGCATTGCGCGCGGCGGCTTCGCAGACTTTCTGCATTGGCCGGGAACGAGCCGCTTCGCGGGACTCTTCGTGCCTTCGTGATCTTTGTGCGAGCAATCTAGAGCTTCATCCGCGCGCGAAGGCCGGCAGGTTGGCGGCGCCAGGCGTGGCGGATCGGCAACGCGCTCGGATTAACCGCAGCGCGGCGCAAATTTCGGTAGCCGCCGGGGCTGCCGGGTGGGATTGCTCGCGCACATGGGGGAATGGACCGCGATCGTGCTGGCGGGGCGCCGGCCGGGGGAGAATGGATTCGCGGCGTCGCACGGCGTGGCGGCGAAGGCGCTGATCCGCGCCGGCGGCGTGCCGATGCTCGGCCGGGTGGCCCGGACCCTGCTCGAATCCCCGTCCGTCGGCCGCATCGTCATCCTCGCGCAGGAGGCGGATTCGCTCCTGGCCGGCGAGCTCGACTGGATGGCGAAGGAGCCGAGGATCGCGACCGCCCGGTCGGGCGACGGCATCTCCGCAAGCGTCGGCCGGCTCGCCGGGACCGAGGCGGCGCCCTATCCCGTCCTCGTCACCACCGCCGACCACGCCCTGCTCCGGCCGGAGATGGTCGAGGCGTTCATCGCCGGGACCGCGGGCTCGGACGCCGCCTTCGCCATGGTCGAGCGCAGGACCATCGAGCGGGCCCATCCCGACACCAAGCGGACCTGGCTCAAGGCCGCGAACGGCCATTTCAGCGGCGCCAATCTGTTCGCCTTGCTGACCCCGGCGTCGATGCGGGGGACCGAATTCTGGGCGCGCGCCGAAAAGGACCGCAAGCGCACCCTGAAATTGCTGACCTTCCTCGGCCTCGGCACCTTCCTTCGCGCCGTCACCCGGACGATCTCGCTCGAAGCCGCCGCCGAGCGCGCCGGCCGCAAGGCGGGCTTCCGGCTGAAGGCGGTGCTGCTCCCGTTCGCGGAGGCGGCGATCGACGTCGACAAGCCGGCCGACCTCAAGCTTGCGGAGAAGATCCTCGCCGCCCGGGCGGCCCTACCAGCCGCCGCCGCCGCCTCCGCCGCCGCCGCCTCCGGACGAACCGCCGCCCCCTGAGCCGCTGCTCGAGCCGGGCGCGGTCGAGGCCGAGGAGATGGCGCCGGCCAGCGACGAGCCGACGCTGTCGGCGAAATCGCCCGGATCGCGCCACGGGTCCGAGCTTCCCGAATACCAGCCCATCGCCTGCGATTGCCCCGGCGCCGCCGCCGCCGCGGCGAGGACCGAAGTGAAGCGCGACGCCCAGTCGTTCTCGACCTCGAGGGCGATCGCATAAGGCAAATAGCGCTCGAACAATTCGGGCGTCTTCTCGGGCGGATGAAGGGTTTCGAGCCGATCCTCCTCCGCGACCGAGAGATAGTGGCGGAAGCCCTCGATCCGATCGAGGACGGCGCGCCCTTCGCGGGTCGGCGCCGCCATCCACCAGAAAGCGCTGAGCACGACCGGCAAGGCGAGGAGCGGCAGCGCCAGCGGCACGAGGCGCCACAGGTCGCCGTAAGCGACCACGCCCTCGACCGCATTGCCGACGGTGACGACGCCCGCGACCAGCCCGAGCACGCCGAGGAAGGCGGCGAACAACTTGCCCGCCACCGCCTTCGCGCTGCCCCTGCCCCGCGAGAGGGCATATAGGCCGAGGGCGGCGGCCGGCAGGAGCAGCGCCGCGGCCGCGGCGAGGAGGTCATAGCCTCCATAATCCTCCGGGGCCGCCAGCAGGAATATGGCCGCGGGAAGGGCGAGCGCTCCGACCATCAGAACGAAGCCGCGGACCGCCCAGATCCGGTTGCGGACGAAGAGCCGGCCCTCATGCTCCCGCTCGAGGACCTTCTCGAGCGCCTCCCTGGCGCCGCTGAAGGTGGCGTGGTGCTTCTGCTCCATCAGGATCGAGTCTCCGCCGGCGAAGAGCCTGGCCATCATCGCCACCTCCGCCTCGGGCAGGATCGTCCTTCCCGCGGTCTTGTCGATCCTGGTCTTGTCGCGCCTGAAGAAGCCGCCATCCTCCTCGGTCAGCCGGATGTGGCCGCCGACCCCGAGCTCGACCAGGGCCGCGGCGAAGGCCCGGTCGTCCGCGCCCATCTCGCCGATATAGCGCATCGCCGCGGCGGAGAGGCCGTCGGGCGGGGTGAAGATCGGGACGATCGTGCCGGCCTTCGGGTCGCGGCCGGCGCGCCGCCAGGCGTGGACATAATAAGCGAGCAGCCCGGCGAGCGCGAGCGCGCCCGCCACCGCCGGCCCCTTGTCGCGCAGCCACAGCCCGGCCGCCGACGGAGGCGGCGGCGCAGTCACGACGCCTTTCTCCCAGGCGATCGCGACCGTCAGCCCCTCTTTCACGCCGAGCGGGGCGGTGGTCCGGAAAATTATCTCACCCGGGCTCTCGGTAACGACTTCGGCATTGGCGTCGGTCGAACCGTCCGGTCCCGTATAGACGGCCCGCTTCCCGAACGGGACCGGCCGCGGCAGCCGGACGCGCGCTTCCGCGACGTCGATCGGAAACAGCCAGCCGCTGCCGGTCGCGTTCCAGTAGAGCTCGTCATAATCCTTGAAGAAGCCGAGCTGCCGGGTGGTGCGGTAGCGGAGCGCATAGACATGCTCGCCGGGCGGGACGTGGGTATCGGCGTCGCCCATGTAGATGCGGACGCCATTGCGCTGGCGCTCCTTGCGCCAGGGCTCGTCGGCGCCGTCCCGCCTGACGCTCACGACCTCGAAGCCGACCCGCACCCGCGAACGGCCGCTCCTGTAGCGGGTCGGGAAATCGCGGTAGAGGCCGTGGTCGATCAGCGCCCCTTCCGAACGCACCCGGATCGTCTCGGTGACGTCGAGCGTGCCGTCGGCCTCGACGAGGACGTCGCTCAGAAAATGGAGGATGCGCTCCTCGGCCGAGGCGGCGGCCGGCCAGAGCAAGGCGAGCGCGGCGAGCAGCGCCGGCAGGAGCCGCCGCATCAGCCGGCCCGGCCGAAGCTGACCCTGGGCGCCGTCTGGAGGCTCGCATCCCCGTCCTCGTAGAACGGCTCTTCCGAGAAGCCCATCGGGCGCGCGACCATAACGTCGGGGAAGGACTGGACGCGCGTGTTGAGATCGCGGACGGTGGCGTTGTAATAGCGCCGGGCGCCCTGCAATTGCTCCTCGATCTCGGTGAGCTCGTCCTGGAGCGCGCGGAAATTCTCGTCCGCCTTGAGATCGGGATAGGCCTCGGCGACGGCGAGCAGCCGGCCGAGCATGGCGCCGAAGGCGGTGTCGGCCTGCGCCGTCGCCTGAACGCTCCCGGCCCGGGTGGGATCGGTGCGATGGGCGGTGACCTCGGTCAGCACCTCGCGCTCATGGGTGGCATAGCCTTCGACGGTGCTGACCAGATTGGGCACCAGATCGGCGCGGCGGCGGAGCTGGACGGTGATTCCGCTGAACCCCTCCCTGGCCAGCGCGCGCAGGCGCACCAGCCGGTTGTAGACGACGACCGCATAGAGAAGGGCCAGCGCGAGCAGGCCGAGCGCAATCCATAATCCCATGGCCGAGTCCCCCTTGCCCGCTTTTCTAAAGAAGGCGGGACGGCGAGGCTAGCCGGTGCGTCGGAATCCGATGCGGCCGAAGCCCGGAGGCGGAAAAATGGGGCCGTCGTTCGAGGCCGAAGCGGCGGTCTGAAGAGGCGGTTTCGGGTCGCCGCGGTTCCGCCGAGAAAGTGCTGAATAGGCTCCCGCCGCGAAGTCTCTGCATTTCAACGGGAAGGCGCGAGTTCTGTATCGATGGGTCCAACATCGGATATAATTAAAAACGTACAATCATTGTTACAAATCCCATGGTTAATAGCTCCAACGCGCCTGATCGTTCCTGAATCGGATGTAATTTTGCGTTTCGGCCCAGTTGCTTATTCAGCGGTCCGCAAATAGCCTGATCGGTGAGTCGGACCGATGATCGTTCCGACACCTTCAGGGGGATGGGCAACATGTTTACTCGTGGCACTAACACGCTCAGCTTGCGTGCACTCGTTTTGGGTAGTGCGGCCGCTACGGCGCTTCTCGCGTCCGGGACAGCCTGGGCCCAGCCCGGCCAGGACGTCCCCAACCCGCCCAAGCTCAAGCAGCGGGGCGCGTCTCCGGACCATCCGTTCGATCCGGACATCAAGGAGGTCCGGCTCGACCTCAACATCGATTATATCGACGGCAAGATCTACAATCCGCGCACCGGCGTGGACGACCCGGTCAGGCTGCGCGGCTACACGCAGGACGGCCTGCCGCTTCCGGAGCGCTATGTCTCCCCGTCGATCGACGTGCGCCCCGGCGACACCCTCAGGATCAAGCTCAACAACAAGCTGCCGGCGGTCTCGTCCCCCTACGATGCCGGCTGCGCGAGCACCGAGCACAACACCCCGCACTGCTTCAACGGCACCAACCTCCACTTCCACGGTCTCAACGTGAACCCGTCGGGCAATGGCGACAACGTGCTGCTGTCGATCAACCCGGGCGTCAAATTCGAATATGAGGTTGCGATCGCGCCCGAGCATCCGGCCGGCACCTTCTGGTACCATACACACCGGCACGGCTCGACCGCGCTCCAGGTCGGAAGCGGAATGGCCGGCCCCCTGATCATCCGGGGCGACCGGGTGCCGACTCCGACCCGCAACGGCGATCTCGACACCCTGCTCGCCGGCGTCAGGACCATGAAAGAGCGGACCATGGTCTTCCAGCAGATCGCCTACGGCTGCTTCGATCAGAACAATGACATCAAGTACATTTTGAACCAGTCGCAGACGGCGGTGCGCGCGTGGGTCTGCGATCCGGGCGACGTCGGCGGCGTCGAGACCTATGCGGACAATAATGGGCTCGGCTTCGGAAGGTTTTCCGACTGGGGCCAATCGGGCCGCTACACGAGCATCAACGGCTACATCCTGCCGACCATCCAAATGAAGCAGAATGCGGTCGAGCGCTGGCGCATGATCCATGGCGGCGTGCGCGACACGATCCGGGTCATCTTCGTCGCGGCCAATGGACCCAGCGTCGATCCCCGGCCGGGTGAGCAGCTCGCCCCGGAGAATATGGAGGCGTTCATCCAGGCGAATTGCAGCTTCACGACCCAGTTCTTCGACGTCGTGGCGGCCGACGGCCTTACCCTGAAGAAGGCCATCCACACGCGCAACGTCACCATGCAGCCGGGCTACCGCTGGGACGCTCTGGTGTCGTTCCCCAACGCGGGCGAATATTGCATGCTCGACGTGACCAGCCAGGCGACCGAGAGCGTCGGCGGCCTGCCGTCCGGCGTTCGCCTTCTCGGCATCGTCAAGGTCGAGCGCGACCAGGACAATGTGCAGCGCGGCACCGTCACCGAGCAGCTGGTCGATGCGGCCAAGTCGACGATGCCCGCCAACATCCGCGACGCGGTCATCGCCGACCTCAACAACGGCCTGAGCCTCAACCGCTTCACGCCGCATCAGACGATCGCTCAGAGCGAGCTTTCCGGCGGCCAGCAGCTCACCTTCGACATCCAGGCCCAGCCCACCCAGACCCTGTTCATGGTCGCCAACCAGCTGGTGGGGTCGCCGGGCTACAATCCCCAGCCCTACAACCCGGCCCGGCTCGACCGGAAGCTGACGCTCGGGACGGCCGAGGAGTGGAAGCTGACCTCCAACGGGGTCGGCCATCCCTTCCACATCCACGTCAATCCGTTCGAGATCGTCTCGATCGTCAACAACGCCAACCCGTCGGTCGACGTCAGCGCGCCGGGCGCCGTCGATGCCCTGAACGACCCGCAATATCCGGGCCTCAAGGGGATGTGGAAGGACACGTTGTGGATCAAGCCGAACTATACGGTCACGGTCCGCACCCGCTACGAGCGCTACATCGGCGACTTCGTGCTCCACTGCCACATCCTCGACCATGAGGACCAGGGCATGATGCAGAATGTCGCCATCGTCCTGCCCGGCGGAACCTCGGCCAGCGTCAACGGCCCGATGGCGGACCCGCACGGGATCCACTAGGTCCGCTCGCCAGGCCCGGAACGACGAAAGGCCCCGCCGCAAGGCGGGGCCTTTTTCGTCGGCCGGAAGCCGGCCCCTCGCCGGAGGCGAAGGGATGGATTGCGCTCGACGGGATGTCGGCATAGCATCGCCGGCGTAACGAAAAGTAGCGGAGGCGTCGGATCAGCATAGTCTGAGAAGGAGGGGGCGATGTCGAAGGTCAAACTGTGGGCGTGTGCGAGAACAAGCCTGGTCGCGATCGGCGCGACCTTGTTCCTGGCGGAGGCGGCGGGCGCCCAGCCCGGCACCGAAGTCGCCGATCCGCCGGCGCTCGAGGAGGAAGCGACCGCCGGCGCGGCGCCGGCCGCCGCTGCGGAGCGTAGCCGGGACCGGATCCTCGACCTCAAGATCGACTATGTCGACAGCGAGATTTACGATCCGGTGGAGAACCGGATGGATAAGGTCCGCCTGCGCGCCTACACGAGCGGCAGCGGGGCCGTCCGCCGCCGGATGGTGGCGCCGGCGATCAACGCCCGGCCCGGCGACATCGTCCGGGTCAGGCTCGACAACCGGCTGCCCCCGACGACCACGCCGGCCGATCCGGGCTGCTCGCTGGGCGACCATGGCGACGTCAACAAGCCGCATTGCTTCATCGGAACCAATCTCCACGCCCACGGCCTGTGGGTGAAGCCGTCGGGCAATGGCGACACTGTGCTTCTGTCGATCAATCCGGGGGTCAAATTCGAATATGAATATGCGATTCCGTCCGATCATCCGGCCGGCACCTTCTGGTACCACACCCATCGCCACGGCTCGACCGCGCTTCAGGTGTCGAGCGGGATGGCGGGAGCGCTGGTCATCCGCGGCGACCGCTTGCCGAGCGCGACCCGGCCCGGCGATCTCGACACCCTGCTGACGGGGACCCGCGACCGCACCATCGTCCTCCAGCAGATCCAATATTATTGCCTGACCAAGCCGAACGACGGCACGGCGCCCAAGGTCAAGAAGAACCCGAACGGCACCTATCGCTGCGACTCGGCGAAGGACGGCCAGCCCGCCGACGTCGGGATCATCGAGGATTATGCGCCGCTGGCCGAGACCTGGGGGTCGACCGGCCGCTATACGAGCCTGAACGGCCTCATCCTTCCCGACCTCCGCTCGACCCAGGGCAAGATCGAGCGCTGGCGGCTGATCCACGGCGGGGTCCGCGACACGATCGGCGTCCAGTTCCGCAAGGCGCGCAACGCGACCTTGCTGGCGCGAGGGGAGAAGCTGTCCGACTCGCGCATGGAGCGGCTCCTCGCCCAGAATTGCGACGGCGAGCCCCTGCCCTTCCATGTCGTCGCCAGCGACGGGCTCACCCTGCCCGCGGCGCTCAGGAAGAGCGCGGCGATCCTCCAGCCCGGCTATCGCTACGACGCCCTGGTCGTGTTCCCGGAGGCCGGCAGCTATTGCATGATCGACACGGCGAGCTCCGCCAAGGAAAGCGTCGGCGGCGTGCCGTCCAAGACCCGGCTCCTGGCCGTGGTCCGGGTCGCCCCCGATCCGCAGGGCGCGGTCGGCGACATCGGCGCCTATGTGACCGAC
>JBEVDE010000334.1:0-5926 GCA_040514175.1 Allosphingosinicella sp.
TGGGCCCGGGGTTATGCCCCCCGGGGTGCCCCCCCTTGCGGTGGCACGACGCTATTCGTCCAGCTCGAGCCATTGCTCGAAGAAGCCGCCATAGCCCCGCTCTAGGTCGACGAAATGGACTTCGTAGATCCAGGTCCGCGGATTGCCGTCGCGGTCGGGGGCGGACAAAGGCGAATCGTTGCCCGGATGGAGATAATTCTCGCTGAGCTCGCCCTGGACGAGCTCGTGCGGGAAGCTGCCGATCAAATGGCCGGCGTGCCAGTTAGGATAGACATAGCCCTGCGCCCGCGCCGCCTCGACGGCGAGCGCGTACATGTCGGCGCCGGTGACGGTGTCGCGATTCGCCTTGAAATGGTCGCGGCCGGCGAACCAGGCCGCCTCGATCGCGTCGCGAAGCCGGATCTTCTCCGGATCCGAGCCGATCACATAGGTCCGGCCGATATCCGCCTCCCAGGATTCGAACATCGGGCCGAGATCGAGGAAGAGGATGTCGTCCGGCTGGATGCGCAGGTCCGGCGGCGTGTCGCCGAAGGTCGACAGGGTGTTGGGCCCGGCCCTGACGATCCTCTTGTGCCAATGCTTGAACGTGCCGAACAAGGTCTGGCCGAGCGACTGGATCTCCCGGCTCAGCTCAAGCTCGGAAACCCCCGCCCTGAACAGCCCGTCCCGCTCGGCGGCCTCGAGCAGCTCCCCCGCCATGCGGTGCGCCTGCAGGAGCCGGGCGTGACGGTCGGGGCTGCGGTCGTAGCTGTAGATCATGGCGGCCTTCATAGCCGGGCGCCGTGCAGGAAATCGAGGCCGAGGCAAGCTGAGCGGATGGCGAAGGCTTTTCCTATTTGGCCAGGCCCGACGCGCGCCGCCGGAACAGCCGGCCTTTCCGTCATTTTCCGATGGGGCCTAGCTTAGCCGCCGCCCCGCCCACACCACCCGGCCGATGATGGCGAGAGTCGAGAGCTCGCAATCCTTCCATTCCGGATAAGCGGGATTGTCGCTCTTGATCGTCGCCCGCGAGTCGAACGGATTGATGGCGAGGCGCTTGACCATCAACGTGTCGTCGCGGCGAAGGACGTAGATGCCGTCGCGGAGCCGATCGGCGCCGTCCGCCCCGTCGACGAGGATGTCGTCGCCGTCGGCCAGGGTCGGGCTCATCGAATCGCCCTGTACCCGGATGAAGGACAGCTGATTGGTGCCGCCCCTGCACAACTGCCTCAACCATTTGGGATCGAACGCGATATGGGAGGTGGCGGCTTCGCCGTCGTTGATCGCGCCGGGGCCGGCCGACGCCCCGACGTCGAGCCGGGGGACCTTGATCATCCCGTCCGTCGAGCTGTCGCTGCGCGGAGTTTCCGGGCCGCCGAGCAGGGCTTCGCTCACCCCCAGATAATTGGCGATGGTGCGCCGGTCGTCCTCGTCCAGCTTGCGGGGCGTGCCGCGCTTGATGAACTGCTGGATGTAGGCCGGATTCTTGCCGATCAGGCGCGACAGGCCGGCAAAATCCTCGCCCCGTTCCTTGAGGAGTCGGGCGAGCGCTTCGCGAGGGTCGGGCCGGTCCATACACTCCTTGTAGCGGCAGGAATTGTCCTAGACAAGTAGGATTTTTCATGGGAAGCTAGGAATTCGACAGATTCGGAGCTTCCCAAATGATTCTCGACCGCATCGACCGTTACCTTCGCGCCACCAAGACCACTCCGAGCCGGCTCGGCCGGGACGCCGTCGGCGATCCCAATTTCGTCATGAACCTGCGCGACGGCCGCCAGCCGCGCCAGGCTACGCTCGACCGGGTGCTCGACTTCATCGAGCGGCAGGAGGCCCATATCCGGTGAGCCCGGCGACGTTATGCGCCGAAACATCGACATCCCAGCGTCACGGCAGTGCCGGCACCCCGGAATTGGTCTTCAAAAACGCGAGGAGCCGGGGGCGCCGAGCCGCCGCTGAAGCGGCCCCTTGAAGTTCTGGCGGCACCAAGGCATAAAGCCTTTGACACCGGTGACATTCTCGGTGGCGGGGCAACTCATTCACATGCGCGGCCAAGGCGGCGCGCCTATGACGGACTAACCTCTCCGTTCGGTCGAATGACACCGGTAGCAAACTCAATTCCGCCCGACCGGAAGACCGGCAGGCTCCAGGAGACGGAGGTTCGATTGGCTCTCACTGTCAAAGCTGCTTTCATCAGCACCGCATCCACCGGCGCGCTGGTCATCGCCGGCCTGATCGCGGCCTCACCGGCCGCCGCCCAAATCACGACCGCCCCCACCGAGGCGCCCGCCCCGGCCGACGCCGCGACGGCCGACGAGACGGCGCCGGACGACGGCGCCGCGACCGCGCCGGCGGGCGAGGAAGAGATCGTCATCACCGGCTTCCGAGCCTCGCTCCAGAACGCGCTCAGCCAGAAGCGCCGTTCGAACCAGATCATCGACTCGATCACCGCCGAGGACATTGCCGATTTCCCCGACGCCAACCTTGCCGAGTCCATCCAGCGTCTCCCGGGCGTGTCGATCGACCGCGACAATGGCGAAGGCCGCTCGATCACCGTGCGCGGCCTCGGCGGCGACTTCCAGTCGACCCGCCTGAACGGCGCGGACGCGCTCGCCGTTGCCGGCGGCAACCAGTCCGACGCCGGCGCCAACCGCTCGCGCGGCTTCGATTTCAACACTTTCGCCTCCGAGCTGTTCAGCAACATCACCGTCACCAAGACGACCTCGGCGGCCAATGACGAAGGCTCGCTGGGAGCGATCATCGACCTCACCACCGGGCGCCCGCTCAATTTCAAGGTCGATCGCTTCGCGGTCGGGGCCGAAGCCGAATATCGCGAGAATGGCAGCAGCTGGAACCCGCGCCTCACCGGCCTCGTCTCCAAGCGGTTCGGCGACAATTTCGGGATCCTCGGCTCGATCGCCTATCAGAAACAGAGCCAGCAGATCGATTCCTACCGCCGAAGCATCGGCGCGTTCGAATATACCTACCGGAACTCGCAGCATAACGGCAAAACGCCCCCCGTCTTCGGCTTCGCCCAGCCGGCCGGCGCCGGCACCGGCCCGACCTTCGGCTCCGATCCCGCGGCTTACGCCCTGATCACGCCGACGACGATCATCCCGACCTTGCCGTCGATCAACCGGCAGGATCTCGATTACGAGCGGCTGGGCGCGACCCTGACCGCCCAGTGGAAGCCGACCGACCGCACCGAAATCGTCCTCGACGGCGTCTATTCGCGCTACGAGCAGGACAGCGTCACCAACTCGCTGACCACGATCGGCCTCAACCGCAACGGCACCAATACGCGCGCCCAGCAGGGCACCTTGCGGGCGATCAACACCGCCAACGGCCTCGCCGACCGGGTCGCCCTCTACGCGCGCTGCGTGCCGAGCGCGACGATCGACTGCGGCGGCACCACCCTGGTGCCGGGCACCCGCGACAGCTTCAATCCGAACAATCTGAACCCGTTCGACTATTACAATTCGACCGTCTCCCCCGGCTTCATCGCCAGCGCCAACCAGACCGCTTTCTACAACGAGTTGATCGGCCGGCCCTCGACCAAGATCCGCCAGGCCCATGTCAACCAATTCGGCCAGGCCGATTATCTGGTTCTCGACGACGTCGACTGGCGCACCTCGGCCGACGCCCAGTTCGGCGCGACCGAGTTCAAGCAGGGCACGCTCAACCTCAAGCACGAGTTCAGCGATGCGCTGCGCATGGACGGCACGCTCGGCTGGTCGCGCTCGGAATTCAGGGCCACCGGCCTCCTCGCCGAGTTCAACGCGATCGACCGCGACGGCTATACGTTCGACGAGCGCGGCGACGAGGTCATGCCGGTGTTCACTCCCGGCTTCGACGTCGCCGACCCGACCCAATGGTCGCTGGTCAAGGGCCTCTCGACCATCCGCTATTTCAACACGCTGGTGAACAACGAGTTCAAGGTCGCGCGTCTCAACTTCGCCTTCGAGGTCAGCCCGCAGATGACGCTGCGCGCCGGCGGCACCTTCAAGCAGTTCGATTTCGACAGCGACCAGGGCCGCCGCAGTCAGGATATCGAAGCGGTCAACCCGACCCTGCTCGAGGCCGGCCTGACCAGCAGCCAGCTCGGCCAGGTGCTCGGTTTCGGCAAGGGCCTGAATGTCTCGGCCGGCACGCCGACGAGCTTCTTCGCGCCCAATCTCGACGCGTTCCGCAACGCCTTCGGCATCGACTGCAATTGCGTCAACAAATGGGGCGATTTCCGAGCCGTGGTCGACGGCCGCCAGCGCAATTCGGTGACCGAGAGAGATCTCTCGGGCTTCTTCCAGGCCGACTATAATTTCGAGGTGTCCGGCCGGCCGCTGCGCGGCGACATCGGCGTCCGGGTGGCGCGCACCCGAGTCTCCGGCGAGGGCAATGTCGGCGGCACCGACGGCGTCCTCGGCCTTCCGGTCACCGCGCACAACGAATATACGGACATCCTGCCTTCGCTGAATGCGACCTACGAGCCGGCGCCCGACTTTCTCGTTCGTTTCGCGGCGTCGAAGACGATCGCCCGGCCGCAGCTGCAGAGCCTGACGCCAGGCACTACGGCCTTCGCGAGCGGCCTCAACGCCGCCGGCGCGGCCCCCGCGATCACGGTCGGCAATCCGTATCTGAGCCCCTTCCGGGCGACCAATTTCGACCTGAGCTTCGAGAAATATTTCGGACGCAACGGCATCGTCGCGCTGACCCTGTTTTACAAGGACCTGAAGTCTTTCCCGCAGCAGATCGCCGGCGAGGCTCCGCTCTCGTCGGTGTTCGAGCCGGAAATCTACCAGGCTCTGCTCGCCAGCATGACCAGCCCGACCCTGCGCGCTTACACCGAGGCGGGGGGAACCTGGGCGATCCGGCAGTTCCAGGACGCGCCGGGCGGAACGATCAAGGGCTTGGAGGTCAACGTCCAGACGGACTTCGGCTTCATCGCTGACGCCCTTCGCGACTTCGGCATCACGGCCAATTACACCCACATCGAGTCCAAGTTGAACTACCTCACCGGCACGGTGCTGGCGACGACCCAGACCGGGACGGCGGCGACGGCCAACAACAGCTTCGCCACCGGCCCCTTCCTCAACACCTCGCCGGACGCCTTCAATGCGACGCTCTACTACGAGACGAAGCGCTTCTCGGCGCGGGTCTCCGGCGCCTGGCGCAAGCGCTATGTCAACCGCTTCCCGCTCGCCTCCGGCACGTGCAGCGTCGGCACCACCACCAACAATGGCGGGCCCTGCAACTCGCCGGTGATCGGCGATTTCGGCTTCAACGAGGACCAGCTCAACGTCGATGCGGCGATCTCGTACAACCTCGCCGACTGGGCCAAGCTGACGCTCGAGGCTCGAAACCTCACCAACGAGCCGCAATATCGAACCATGTATGCCGACAATCCGGTCACCCAGACCTACGGAAGCACCGGCCGGATTGTCACCGCGGGGGTAAGGCTGACCTTCTAGAAGATCTTGCCTCCCCATGCGCAGCATGGGGAGGGGGACCACCGAAGGTGGTGGAGGGGTGACCGGCGCAGGCTTCGGCCGTCTTGCGCTCGATCCGCCGAGACCGGGTCAGGCCACCCCTCCACCATGCTTCGCATGGTCCCCCTCCCCATCTAGCGATGGGGAGGCAGCGGCCCGGCCAGCGCGTTCAGCCATTCCTCGAGCTCGGTATAGCCGTCGCGATCGCGGTCCGAATTGCCGTCCGAGGGGTCGCGAGGGTCGAGCCGGTGCTTCCTTTCCCAGGAGTCCGGCATCCCGTCGCCGTCGCCGTCGGTCCAGGGCGAGCCCGGCGCCAGCTCCGGCCAGCCGCCGACCTCGGCCTGGCTATCGATCTGGCGGCCGGTGCGGGTGCGGACGCTCTCGACGACCCGGGCATCCACCGCATCGCGCACCCGTGACGCGCCGGCTTGGGCGAGGACGCGTTCGTAGGCGCTGAGCGCCGGATC
>JBEVDE010000342.1:0-3671 GCA_040514175.1 Allosphingosinicella sp.
GACTTCTTGGCGTCGAGGCGGAGGGCCTCGTCGAGCTCGATCCGCGGCTCGAGGTCGCGAAGGGCCACGTAGAGCTTCTCCATCGTGTTGAGGGCCATGTACGGGCACATGTTGCAGTTGCAATTGCCGTCCGCGCCGGGGGCTCCGATGAAGGTCTTGTGCGGCGCCGCTTTCTCCATCTGGTGCATGATGTGCGGCTCGGTGGCGACGATCATCGTCTCGGAAGGTGACGACAGGGCATAGTCGAGGATCGCCCGGGTCGAGCCGACCAGATCGGCATGGTCGAGGATGTGCGGCGGGCATTCCGGATGGGCGAGCACCGGCGCTCCGGGATGCCTGGCCTTGAGCTTCAGAAGCTCGGTCTCCGAAAAGGCCTCGTGGACGATGCACACGCCCGGCCAGAGCAGCATGTCCCGCCCGGTCTTGCGGGCGAGATAGCCGCCGAGATTCTTGTCGGGGCCGAAGATGATCTTCTGCTCCTTCGGGATCTGGGAGAGGATGATCTCGGCCGAGGAGCTGGTGACGATGATGTCGGAGAGGGCCTTCACCGCCGCCGAGCAATTTATGTAGGTGAGCGCGATATGGTCGGGATGGGCCTCGCGGAACGCCTTGAACTGGTCGGGCGGGCAGCTGTCCTCGAGGCTGCATCCGGCGTTCATGTCGGGAAGGACGACGATCTTCTCGGGGCTGAGGATCTTCGCCGTCTCGGCCATGAAGCGGACCCCGCAAAAGGCGATGACGTCGGCCGTGGTCGACGCCGCCTTGCGCGACAGGTCGAGGCTGTCGCCGACGAAATCGGCGAGGTCCTGGA
Source organism: Allosphingosinicella sp. (assembly GCA_040514175.1). Lineage (GTDB taxonomy): Bacteria > Pseudomonadota > Alphaproteobacteria > Sphingomonadales > Sphingomonadaceae > Allosphingosinicella. Next base: position 812 of record JBEVDE010000342.1, read on the forward strand.
TCTGCGGGGTCTGGTAATAATGGGCGAGGATGACGGCGTTGCGCTCCTTGCGCAGCCGGTCGATCTCGGCGGCGAGGTCGAGCCCCCTGAGGCTCTGATTGGGTGCGTTCATGGTGCCACTCCCGGATGGGGGACGCGGCCCTCAGGCCGGCCGTCTCCCTGATGTGCCAAGCTCAGCCTCGCGTGCCCCGACCGTGGTCTAGAAAGGCGCGGAGTGGATGAGCGCGAGATAGGCGCGGAAGCGGGACTTTTCAATCACCGCGAAGCCGCTAAAAAACGGGGACAGCATACATTTATCCGGTTCGAAAACGGGGACAGCATACATTTTTCGCAAGGCGCTCAGGATCTTCGAAAATCTATGCTGTCCCCGTTTTCCCAATCATTGTCGTCATCCCGGCGAAAGCCGGGACCCATGGACACGGAGGCAGCCGGGTAATCTCTGTCGCCTGTGTTCCTGGATCCCGGGTCAAGCCCGGGATGACGACCTAGCGCTCCGCCTGCCGGTCCCGGAGCCTCGCCTCGAGCGGGCGGGGGCGGTCGAGCCAGCTCGCTTCCTCCCGCCCGGCCGGGTCGGTGAAGCGGACCGCGACGCTGGCCTCCACGCCGGCGGCGCGAAGCGGCAGGGCGAAGGCCCTCGCCACGTCGCGCATCGCCGCATGGCGCGCAAGCCGCATCGGGCCGGGCTCGCGGGCCTGGCGCATCAGCGCGTCCTGGGCCCTCTGGCGGTTCTCGCGGTCGAGCGTCTTCTCCGAGCCGGCGAGGGCCATGACGAGGCCGCCTTCCGAACTCTCCTGGACCTGGTCGAGGTCGATCTCCGGGCCGGACAATTCGAGCGGCGGGAGGGTCACCGACAGGGTCCGGCTCGACTCGTCCCAGGCGAGGCTGGAGCGGCGCAGCCGCGCGAGGTCGATCCCGTAGCGCACGGTGCCCGGCATGATCAAAGTCTTGCGCGCGGTGAGGCCGAGATGAGTCTCGCTCGCCGTCTCCACCGAGACGAAGCGGGCGCTGAACGGCACCACCCGTCCGGAGTCGCGGACCGAGAGCAGGGCCGCGACGGCGATCGCCTCGGCGTCGGGCCGGGGCGGCGACGGCGCGGGACGGAGGCCCCAGCCCAGCGCCAGGCCGAGCAGGAGCAGGCCGAGCGCCGGCAGCAGAAGCTGCGGCTTCAGCCGGCGAGGGTCCATATTTCCCCCTCCGCTTTGGCGAGGCCCCGCCGTTCGAGGTCGATCAGATGGGCGAGCACCGAGCGCCCCGCCGCCGGGAACAGGCGCGGGTCGATGTCGGCATACATATTCGCGACCATCGCCGGGATCCGGCCCTCGCCGCGCCCGAGATGCTCGAGGATCTGGCGCTCGCGCATCCGGCGGTGTTCGATCAGCTTGCGGACATGGCCTTGAGGATCCTCGACGGCCGGGCCGTGCGCCGGAAAATAGATTGCATCGTCGCGGGCGAGCAGGCGGTCGAGGCTCGCCATATAGTCCGCCATGTCGCCGTCCGGCGGCGCCACCACGGTCGTCGACCAGCCCATGACATGGTCGCCGGTGAACAAGGCCCCCTCCCCGGCGAGCGCCAGGCAGAGGTGGTTGGACGTGTGCCCCGGAGTGGCCACCGCCTCGATCGTCCAGCGCTGACCGCCGAGGCGCTCGCCGTCGGCGAGGATCCGGTCGGGCCGGTAATCGGCATCGAACGCCTCGTCGGCGCGCGGGCCACTGTCGTCGAGGCTGAGCGGCGCGCAACCGACGATCGGCGCGCCGGTCGCGGCCTTGAGAGGCCGGCTCGCCGGGCTGTGGTCGCGGTGGGTGTGGGTGCACAGGATGGCGGCGACTCGCTCGCCGGCGAGCGCCTCGGTGAGCGCTTCGAGATGCCCGGGCAGATCGGGGCCGGGGTCGATCACCGCCACCTCGCCCTCGCCGACGATATAGGTCTGGGTTCCGGTATAGGTGAAGGGCGAAGGGTTGGGCGCGAGGATCCGGCGAATCCCGCGGCCGAGCCGCTCCACCCTTCCGGTCGCGTCCATGAAGGCCGATGTGGCATCGCCGGCGGCGAAAACCAAGCGGGCAGAAGAAAGGGAAATCTGTTTCCCGGCGAAGGCCGGGATCCAGCCTTATTGCGTGCCCACTGGACCCCGGCCTTCGCCGGGGAGCAGCAAGAAGAAAGGGCGGGGGCTTGGGGCACCCCCGCCCTTTCCCCGAGTCGCGCTTTACCCTCAGCGGGCGCTGCGGGCCCGGTCGATCGCCGAGCGCAGCGCGGTCTCGATCCGCGCCTTCTGCTCGGCGCTGAGCTCGTCGCTGGCCCGGATTCGGGCGAGCGCCTTCTCGATCCGCTCCGCGGTCGCGGCGGTCGGAGCGCCCTTGGTGCAGATGACGACCTTGGTCTTCTTGCCGTCCTCCTCGCCGCTCTCCTCGACGACCTTCTCACCGCCGTCGCAGTCGACGAGCGCGCCGTGGCCGCGCATTTCGAACCGGCCGTCGGCATGGTGGTCGCCGTCGCCGATGATCTCGACCCGGCGGACCTGCTTGCCCTTGCCATGATGCTCGCCGCTCTGCCCGTCCTCGATGATGACGAAGCGCTTGACCTGCTTTTCGCCGTCGCCGTCCGGATGGGGATGGGCGAGGACGGCGCCGCCCGCTCCGGCGAGCAGAAGAGCCGCGGCGGCGAGGCCGAGTCGGGGATTGAGGATCATCGGGTCATTCTCCCTTTTCGAGCGTCTGGATGTTGATGTCGAAGCCGCTGCCCTGGCCGCCGCCGCCGGCGGGGCTCTCGGCGCGGTGGACCCGGAACTCGAGCTTGCGCCCTTCCGCCGCCGCCTTGATCACCGCGCGGCGGATCTCGGCCGCCTCTTCCTCGCTGATCGTCTGGC
>JBEVDE010000362.1:0-3736 GCA_040514175.1 Allosphingosinicella sp.
CTGCGGCGGCTAGACGCCGGCCACTTCCTCGACAATCCCGCCTCCGGACGGGTGCTCGAGAAGCTGGGCTTCGAGCCGACCGGAAGAATCGTCCCTTATTACAGCGCCGGGCGCGGCGAGGCGGCGCCGTGCCGGCTGTTCCGGCTCGAGCTCGATCGGGAGGGGGACGTCGCCCAGGAGGCAATGGCGGCCTGAATCCTCCCCACGCGAAAGCGTGGGGAGGGGACCACCCGTGGACGACCCGCCTGCGGGTCGTCGATGGAGGGGTATTTGGTAGAAGCCTGTGTCAATGTCCCCTCCCCATCTGACGATGGGGAGGATCTTCCGCTCCCCCTTCCCGCCCCTGCCCTCCCGTGCCAGTCTCTCCTCCTCACCAGGAGGGCCGCCGATGCGATCGCTGTTCAGGAATTCCGCCGGCGGCAAGGCCGGCGCCGTCGATGGCCTCAACCTGTTCTTCGGCGCCCTGCTCGGCGCCAATCTGGGAACGCTCGACCGGCTCCGGCTGGTCGAATATGTCCAGATCGCGGCTCTGCTCGCCGGCACCGTCATGGCGATGAGGATGGTCTCGACCTCCGACCGGCGCGGACTGATGCTGGGTGTCCTCGGAGTCTACGCCCTCCTGCTCGTCGCGCTTGTCGTGCTGCCGGGGGCCCGGCCCGACAATATGGCGGTCGACGATCTCCACCGGCTGGTCGCGACCCTGGCCGTCTGGGTGATCTTCGTCCTCGGCATCGAGCTTTCGCCCGTCCGGGAAACGCCCGCGCTACCGGCCGGGGAGGATCAGGCGAACGCGCCCTGAAGGCTGCGTTCGCCCTCGGCGATGAGCTTGCGGTCGTCATGCTTCCAGGGATGGAAGCCGGGGAGGAAGAATTTCACCCAGCCGCCGAGGATCTTGCGGAACATGCCCGGGCTGACCATCGCGTACCAGAACAGGCCGGCCCAGGCGCGCGGCCCCTTGATCCCGTCCTGGGCGAGCAGCATCAGGGCGCCGTGGGTGCGCTCGACGAAGAAATTGCGGGTCACCTTGAGCATGACCAGCGACTTCACCGTCCAGCGCTTGCGCCGCGGCCAGTTGCGGGTGGCGTGGAGCCAGGTGTCGTAGGCGACGCCCTTATGCTCGATCTCCTCCATCGAATGCCAGCGCCACAGCGCCGCCGACTGGGGATCGGCATCCTTCAGATGGCGGGGATTGCCGAGGAGCTGGTTGGCGAGGATGGCGGTGAAATGCTCGAGGGCCATGGTCGCGGCGAGATTGACGATCGCGGGCCGGTCCTTCGTTTCCTCGAGCCTCTTGTCGACCCGGGCTTCCAGCGGAGCAATGTCGTAGCCGGCTTCCACCGCGCGGCGATTGAAGGCGACATGCTCGCGGCTGTGCATCACCTCCTGGGTGGTGAAGGCTCGGATCTCCTCGGCCAGCTTGGGCGGAGCGTCGTCGCGGAAGGCCCGGACGCTCTCGACGAAAAAGGCCTCGCCCTTGGGGAAGGTGACGGAGAGCGCATCGTAGAGCGCGCTTCCATAGGGATTGCCGCCCAGCCACCAGCGCTCCGTGGGCGCGCCTCGGCCGAAACGCCGATCGCGCGGCGTGATCGTCAGATCGGAGGGTGTGACTTCGCGCCCCATAGCTGTATCTCCTTCGTCCATGACGAATGCGATATACTTACACCAATGTCAATAGCGCGCGAACGCCTCTCCCCCGAAGAGAGCCGGGCCGCGGCGCTGGAAGCGGCGCGGGCGCTGCTCATCGAATCGGGGCCTCAGGCGGTGACGTTGAAGGCGGTCGGCGCCCGCATCGGCAAGACCCATGGCAACCTCCTCCACCATTTCGGCTCGGCGGCGGGGCTTCAGGGGGAGCTCGCTCGGCTGATCGGCGAGCGGGTGACGGCGGAGATCGCCAGGGTCGTCGAGCGCGAGCGCCAGGGCGAGGCGGATCCGCGCGAGATCGTCGACCGGACCTTCGACGCCTTCGACCGCGAGGGCGCCGGAGCGCTCGCCGCCTGGATGATCCTCAGCGGCAATCGCGACGCCCTCGACCCCATACTCGACGCCATCCATCGCCTCGTCGACCAGCTCGGCGCCGGCCATGAGGACCGGCCGGTACACGACACGACCCTGTGGCTCGTCCTCGCCGCTTTGGGCGATTCGCTGCTCGGCGGCCCGATGGCGAGCGCGCTCGGCCTGCCGCGCGAGCAGGCCCGCGAGATCGCGACCCGGCACCTGGTCCACCTCGCCGCCGCCAGGAGCGGCTAGGCTAAAGAAGCGCGATCACCACCGCGCCGTCGAGGCCCGCGGCCGAACGGACCACCCGGGCGAGCGGCGCCGTTTCGCCCGCCTGGCGGAAGAGGCCGTCCTCGTCGTTACGGAGGCGCCGGCCGCCGCGCCCGCGATAGGCTTCCTCCGCATAGACACGCTCGGACAAGGCGTCCGGAAAATAGATTTGCGAGGTCACCTCGCGCCCGTCGGGGGTCGTCACCTTGCAATGGACGTGGGTGGCCCGCCCCTCGTACCAGCCCGGATAGAGCGTCTCGAAGGCGACGACGCCGTCGGCATCGGCGAACTGGGTGCCGCGAAGCCACTTCTCGCCGGCGCTTCGTTCGCCCTCGTAGCCGGAATAGGCCCCGGCCGAATCGCAATGCCAGACATCGACCCGCGCCCGGAGCGCCGGCGCGCAATCCCTGGCGCCGACCACCTGCAGCCGAAGCCTCAGCCTCGCGCCGGGCCGGCCTTCGCTAATGTCCCGCCGCACCAGCCGGGGATCGAAATAGAAGGGACCCTCGGTCTGCCGCGGAGTCAGCGGGCAGGCGGCGCCCGCGATCAGACGTCCCGGCGCGGCCGTGGCGGCCGCCTGCGGCTCGCGCGCGCAGGCGAGCAGCGGCGCGAGCGCCGCCGCCCCCATTCCGGTCATCATGTCGCGGCGGCCGAGCATTTGTCTCACCTTCCCCTTTTCGCAGATCGGCCGTGGACGCGAAAGCCGGGCTTCCGACCGCCTGTCCGCGATCGGGGAGAGCTTATGCGCGCCTATCGGCGTGGGTCGGCAGATTTGCCGCTGGCGGCGCGGCAGGCGCTCCTGCCATAAGGCGGGGCGCGCGAGCAGGCGGTGGAGATCGCCGCCCGGAACCGGGTTCGGCTCGCCGACGAAAGGAGCCCGACATGATCACCGGCGCCCATGTCATGATCTTCTCCCGCGACCCGCAGGCGGACCGGGAATTCCTCCGCGACGTGCTCGAGCTGCCCTGCATCGACAGCGGCGGCGGCTGGCTCATCTTCAAGCTTCCGCCGGCCGAGCTCGCAATCCATGGCGGCGAGAAGAACGACGTCCATGAGCTCTATCTGATATGCGACGACGTCGACTCGATGGTGGCCGGACTCAAGCGCAAGGGCGTCGAGTGCGACGCCATCGGCCAGCGCGAATGGGGCCGGGTCACCGGCGTCCCCCTCCCCGGCGGCGGCAAGCTGGGACTGTACGAGGCGAGGCACCAGAGGCCCTGATCAGGTCAGGCCTATGTACAACCGGCACTCGACGCCTCGTTCGTCGAACGTGATTTGCGGTTTCCTGCCGGACGGGGTTCCAAGCACCTGAGCCAGCAGGCGCGACCCGAAGCCTTTCTGCGAGGGCGGAACGACCTTGGGCCCGCCGCGCTCGATCCAGTCCAGGGCAAGCACGTCCAGCCCCTCCACCTCGGCCCAGCGGATCGTTACCGAGCCGCCCGCCACCGAAAGCGCCCCATATTTGCACGCG
>JBEVDE010000380.1:0-8259 GCA_040514175.1 Allosphingosinicella sp.
CCGTGTAGGCTCGGCCGATGCTCCGACCGGCTCTTGCGCTCCTGCTCGCCCTTCTCGTCCCGCTTGCCGCCGCCGCGGCGCCGGGCCCTTTCAAGTCGGTCGAGGCGTTCGCCCGCGCCATCGGATTGAAGGAGGGCGGCTGGCATACCAGCATCAGGCTGACGGCGCTCGACGTCGAAGCGCCTCCGGCCGCCGATCCGGCGGTCGCGGCCGCCTTGAAGGCCCAGCTCGAAGCGAGAGCTGCGGCCGACAAGGGCATGGACGAATGCACCGGCGCGGCGTCAGGCGTCGCCAGGCTGCCCGGCATCCTGCTCGAGAAGGATTGCACCTTCAGCCGCCTGGAAGGGAGCGATGGCCGCTGGGCGCTGGCGTCGACCTGCAAGGTCGGGCAGGGCCTCATCAGCAACTTCGTCGCGCAGGGCGCCTATTCGTCCAGGAGGGTGACCGGCCGGCACGAGGTGGACCTCATGTTCAACGGGGCGGCCGTCCATATGAAGATTGAAACCCAAAGCCGCTTCGTGGGCGAATGCCGCCCACCGGCGCCCATCTCGCTCGAGGTGCGAAAGCCGAATTAGCCCCTCGGCCCTTCCGGCAGAGTCTGCCTCACTTCGAGCATCTCGGCCCAGGGATCGCTGCGCTGCCTCGCCACCAAAGCCGGAACCGTCTCCACCGTGTAATCGCACGGATCGAGCCCCGCCTTCACCTGATCCCACCGGATCGGCATCGCCACCGGAGCGCCCCTGCGCGAGCGCGTCGAATAAGGCGCGACGGCGGTCGAGGTCGGGTCGTTCCTGAGATAGTCGATGAAGATCCGGCCGACCCGGTCGGCCTTGGCCGCCTTGGTCAGATATTTGTCGGGCGAGTCCGCCGCCATCTCGGCCGACACGCCTTTGGCGAAGCTCTTCACCTCCTTCCACGGCGCCGTCGCCTCGACGGGCACGACGACGTGGAGACCCTTGCCGCCGGTCGTCTTGACGAAGCTGACGAGACCGAGCGCTTTGAGCCTGTCGCGAACTTCCCTCGCCGCCGCGATCACCGCCTCGAAACCGAGCCCCTCGGCGGGATCGAGGTCGAAGACGATCCGGTCGGCGCGGTCGGGCGCGTCGACCTTCACCCCCCAGGGATGCATTTCCAGCACCCCCATCTGCACCATCGCGACCAGCCCGGCGGCGTCGGAAATGTAGAGATAGGGCTCGTCGAAGCCCGGGATCGCCACCTCGTGAAGCTGCTCCGGGACGCCCGAGCCGGCGTGGCGCTGGTAGAAGCATTTCGTTTCCTGCCCCGCCGGGCAGCGCACCATCGTCACCGGCCGGAAGGCGAGATGCGGCAGGATCCGGCCGGCGACGGCGACATAATAATCGGCGAGCTGCCCCTTGGTGATACCCTGCTCCGGATAGAGCACCTTGTCGGGATTGCTGAGCCTCACCCCCTCGACGATCCGCTCCGGCGTCATGACGTCGCGCCCTCCAGTTCCGCCGCGGCCGGCGGCCGGAGCTGGTCCGTCCGGCATTGGGCCGGCGACTTGTCCGGCCGCCAGCGAAGGAATTTGGCGCCGTGGCGGAAGCGGCGGCCGGTGACATGATCGTAGCGCACCTCGGCGACCAGCTCGGGCCGGAGCGGCCGCCATTCGCCGGTCCGTTCGGTCGACCAGCGGCTCGGCCCGCCCGGAGCGTCGCCGGTGAAGCCGGGCGCCTCGACGAGCGCCTCGAGCCGCCGGGTCAGGGCCGCTTTCTCCGCGGCGGGGATGGCGGAGGTGAAGCCGACATGGTGGAGCAGCCCGTCGCCGTCGTAGAGGCCGAGCAGGAGCGAGGCGACCTCCTGGCTTCCCGTCCCGTAGCGGAAGCCGCCGACGACGCAGTCCGCGGTGCGCATCGCCTTGATCTTCAGCATCGCCCGCTCGCCCGGCTCGTATTTTCCGTCGCGCCGCTTGGCGACGACCCCGTCCAGCGCCGCCCCGACCTGGTCGAGCCAGCCCCGGGCGACCCCGATGTCTCTGGTGCAGGGCGAAAGCCGCACATCGTCATGCTGCTCGGCCGCGTAGATGATCTCGAGCATCCGCCGCCTGAGCTCGAGCGGCGCGTCGAGATAGCTCGTCTCCTTCGAGAAGAGCAGATCGAACAGCATCAATTGCGCCGGAGTCTCGAGCGCCAGCCGGTTGACCCGGCTCTCGGCGGGATGGAGCCGGAGCTGGAGGGCGTCGAACGACAGAGCTCCGTCCACCGGGATGACGAGCTCGCCGTCGAGGACGAAGCGGTCCGCCTCCATCGCCAGCACCGTCTCGACGACCTCGGGAAAGTAGCGGCCGAGCGGCTTGCCCGATTTGGACATCAGCGCCACCTCGGGCCCGTCGCGGAAGACGAGGCAGCGGAAGCCGTCCCATTTGGGCTCGTACTGCCAGCCTTCGCCCTCGGGCAGCGAATCGACCAGCTTCGCCTCCATCGGCGGCAAGCCCGGTTTCACTTCAAGGCGTTCGAACTCGGCCATTCCAGCGGGGAAAGACGCTTCCACGGCCTGCCGGGTTCCCGGCACGCTTCGCCGACGCCGTTACGTCCCGGTAACCAACCGGAGCCGAAATCAATGCGATGAGTCGCGGCACGGACGGGATGAAGCGGATGCACTTCACTGGAACTTAAGGACAATTGCTATAACTAAGAGTCCAGAGCTGAGGGGAAAATCTTGATCTACTCGCGCAGGCAATTGCTTGGGGCCGGACTTTCGGCCGGATTCCTCGCCACCGCGGCCCAGGGCCAGACCCTGGCCGAGATCGTCGCCGGGCTCAAGGATCCGGCGCCGAGGCCGCTTTCCGTCCCGCCGATCTCGCGCGCCGTCGTCCCCGCCCAGCCGCGGGTCTTCGTCGACGGAGCGATCGATCCCCGCCTGCTCGCCCGCGCCCGCGCCTCGTTCGAGCGCCACCGCTCGCAGCTTCGCTACACCGACGTCGTCGGCATCGCCGATTTCAGCCGCCCGTCGCACGACCATCGCTTCTTCCTGCTCGACACCGCCTCGGGCCGGGTCAGCAACCATCTCGTCGCCCACGGCCGCGGCTCCGATCCCGCCCACAGCGGCGAGCTCCAGCGCTTCTCCAACGCGATCGGCTCGGAAGCCTCGTCGCAGGGCGGCTACCGCACCGGCGACTTCTACCAGGGCAAATACGGCCGCTCGCTGCGCCTGTCGGGCCTCGACTGGAGCAACAGCAACGCCGAGACCCGGGCCATCGTCGTCCATCACGCCTGGTATGCCGAGCCCGACCAGATCGCCGCCTACGGCAAGCTCGGCCGCTCCGAGGGCTGCTTCGCCCTCCCCTACAACAGCCTCCAGCAGGTCCTCGCCCGCCTCGGGCCGGGCCGTTTCCTTTACGCGGACAAGCTGGCTTAGGCTCCCCGAAAAGCACGTAGTTTCACCAGATCGCCGGTGCTCCGCCGCCGTGACACTTTCCGTCGCGTCGAAACCATGGGGGACGGGCAATGCGAAAACTCGGCGTCTTGGCGCTGGCGGGCGCGCTTCTTGCGAGCGAGGCGGCGGCCTGCGAGGAATCGACCGCGCAGGCGGTGACTTCGGCGCGGGCGAAGGCCAATCTGACCAGCCTGTTCAGCGACCAGGACTATCCCGCCTCCGCCGTTGCCGCGCGCGAGCAGGGTGAGGTCGCTTTCACGCTCGACGTTGGAGCCAACGGCAGGGTCACCGCCTGCACGGTGACCCGCTCGAGCGGCTCGACTGCGTTGGACGACACGACCTGCCGCCTGCTCCGGTCGCGTGCCCGCTTCACGCCGGCGCTCGATGCCGCGGGTGGGACCGTCTCGGACCACCTCGCCGGCAGAATCGTCTGGAGGCTGCCCCCGCCCCCGCCCGCTCCGGCGCCTTAAGCCATCGCTATCCTCCCCATCGCAGATGGGGAGGGGGGCCACCCGAAGGGTGGTGGAGGGGTAATCTCTCAGGCCCCGCCAGTTACCCCTCCGCCATGCTCCGCATGGTCCCCCTCCCCAAGCTACGCTCGGAGAGGATCCTCGCTCACCCGTCCGCCCTCGACCCGGATCAGCCGGTCGCAGGCCGCGAGCGTCGTCGCCCGGTTCACCTCGAAAATAGTGACAGTATACCTTTTCGCGACTGTTCAGGAAAACAGTGACAGTATACCTTTTCGCGACGCTGGGCAGACCGCTGCGCGAGCCATCCCGGTCCACGTAAATATAAACTGTCACTATTTTTGGCGGTCGGCGCGGCCACTCGGGCGGCCGCGCGGCCGCGGACCCACCTCGCGCCCCAGCGCCGACTCGAGCGCCTCGAGGAAGCGCGCGCTGCCGAGCGCATAGCCGGTCCGCTCGCGGCCGCGGATCGCGGCGAGCGACGGTTCGTCAAGACCTCCGTCGAGCAGGGCCCGCCAGTCCGGAACGCGCTCGAGCAGGGCGCCGCTCTCGCCGAGCCGGTCCCGGTGGAGCCCGAGATGCGCGGCCGCACTCGACCAGCGCCAGTCCTCGGGCCGACGCACCAGCCCGGCGCGAACCGGGTTGAGTTCGACATAGCGCGCGCAGGCGATCAGCCAGTCCTCGTCCATCGGGAAGGATGCGAAGCGCTGCTGCCACAAATGGCCCCGCCAGTCCGCGCGCTCGTTGACCACCGCGGCGTAGCGCCGGTGCGGCTCGCCGAGCGCCGCCCGCAGGCCGTCCCCATGCGCCGGCACCAGGATGAGGTGGACGTGATTGGGCATCAGGCACCAGGCCCAGATCCGTGTCCCCGCCCTCGCGCAGCCCTCGCTCAGCAGCCGCAGGTAGAGCCGTCCGTCTCCGGCCCCGAAAAACACCCGCTGGCGCCGGTTGCCGCGCTGGGTGACATGGTGCGGGATGTCAGGCACGACGAGGCGGGCGATGCGCGGCATGGGTCACGAGCTAGCAGCCGCCGCAAGTCATCCAAAATCTGCATTGGAGCCGTGCTTCCGCCTGCGCCGCACCGCGCCCGCCCGCGGCGCCCGAAAAGAGTGACAGTATATGATTAGCGTGGCGACAATCGCCTCTCAGGAAAATGTATACTGTCACTGATTTTTCACTGAAAAATGTATACTGTCACTGATTTTGTCAGGGGTAATCGGAGCAGGCCTCTTCCAGTTACCCCTCCACCATGCTCCGCATGGTCCCCCTCCCCAAGCTTCGCTCGGGGAGGATATCAGTTCTCGCTCACCCGTCCCCCCTCGACCCGGATCAGCCGGTCGCAGGCCGCGAGAGTCGTCGCCCGGTGCGCCACCGTCACCAGGGTCAGGTCCCCCCTCAGCCCCTGGAGCGCCGCGAGCACCGCCCGCTCCGTGCCCTCGTCGAGCGCGCTCGTCGCCTCGTCGAGGATGAGCAGGCGCGGCCGGCGGTAGAGGGCTCGGGCGAGGCCGATGCGCTGGCGCTGGCCGCCGGAGAGGCGGACTCCGCGCTCTCCGACATAGGTGTCCAGCCCCTCGGGCAGGCCGGCGAGGAAGGTCTCGAGCTGGGCCGCCCGGACCGCCGTCGCGAGCAGCTCCGGATCCATCCCCTCCGGCCGGCGCGGGAAGGCGATGTTGGCGGCGATCGTGTCGTCGGCGAGATAGATGGTCTGGGGGACGTGGGCGAGGCCGGCCTGCCAGGCGGGGCGGGTCGCCGCGTCGAGCGGCCGGCCGTCGACCAGGATCGCGCCTTCGTCCGGCTCGAGCAGGCCCATCAGCAGGTCGAGCAGGGTCGACTTGCCGCCGCCGGTCGCTCCGGCGATTCCGACATGCTCGCCCGGCCGGATCGAGAAGCCGACGTCCGACAAAGCGAAACGGCCCTCCGGGAAGCGAAAGCCGACTTGGCTGAAGGCCAGCTCGCGCTCGAAGGGGAGCGGCGGCGCCTCGGGCTGCGGCTCCGGGACGGGCGCCTCCATCATATCGATGACGTCGCGAAAGGCGCGGAAATTGCCGCTCGCCAGGCTCCAGCCGTAATAAGCCTGCTGGAGCAGGGGCAGCAGCCTTTGCGCGCCCAGAGCGAGTGCGCCCAGCACCGGGATCGCCTTGACCACGCCGCCCGGCTCGAGGCTCATCGCGAGCGTGACCAAAGCGATCGCCACCAGGCCCGCGGCCTCGACGATGTAGCGCGGGAAGCCGGCGACGAACTGGGTCGTCGCCTGCGAGCGCCGGTAGCGGCTGTCGAGCTCGCGGAACTTGGCCTCGAACAGCGGCTCGGAGCGGTCGAGGATGATGTCCCGGATCCCGCCCAGGCCCTCCTGGACGGTCCGGGTGCGCTCGACCAGGGTGTCGGCCAGGGCCTGCGAATTGCGCCGGAGCCGCGGCCGGACGAGCAGGCTGACCCCGACATAGACGAGGCCGACCGCGAAGGCGGCGAGGCCGGCGGCGCGGGCGTCGATCTTGAGCAGCAAGGCGAAGACGCAGAGCGCGATGAAGGCGCCGATCAGCCCCTGCATGGCCGGCTGGAGAAGGCCGAACACCACGCCCTGCACCTTCTCGACCGCGGCGAGAGTCTGGCTCGAGTTGCGCCGGACCTGCTCGGCATAAGGCTGGCGGAGCATCCGCCCGAAGACGGCGGCGGCCATGTCGTGGCCGGTCGCCATGACGAAGCGCTGGCTTCCCCAGGTCAGCGCCAGCCTCACCGCCGCCGAGCCGAGGGCGGCGGCGATGAGCAGGAGCGCCGCGCCCACCACCGGCGAGCCGCCGATCGCGTCGAGGAAGCCGAGAAGCCGCGGCGGGATCAGGGCGCTCTGCGGATCGGCGACCAGAGCGAGGAAGGGCAGAGCCGCCCCGATCGTCACCATCTCCGCCGCCGCCCCCAGCAGCATCAGAAGCAAGGTCAGCACGAACTGCCGCCGCCGGGCGGGCGAAAGCAGCCGGAAAAGGGCGGAGAAGGCGTCCATGTGAAGAGTCTTGGTTCCTCCGGCGAGCCCTCATCCTCCCTATCCGCAACGCGGATGGGGAGGGGGACCACCCGTGGACGACCCGCGGGCGGGTCGTCGATGGAGGGGTAGCTGGCTCAGTTCAAGAAAGTTCTCGCGCGAAACGGCGGCGTCCGCGCCAATTACCCCTCCACCATGCTTCGCATGGTCCCCCTCCCCTCGCTTCGCGCGGGGAGGACGAATTCCTACCGGTCCGACGAGGCCAGCGCCGTCCCGCCGCGGCGGTCGCTGAGCGCCGTCAGCACCTTGCCGTCGCGGCCGTACAGGTCGGCATAGCTCATCGGCGGGCCGTCGCTGGTCGCGGCGACGGTGAAATAGACGATGTAGACCGGCACTGGCGCGGCGAGATTGGCCTGGGTCGCCTTGCCGGTTGCGAGGGTCTGGTTGATCTTGGTCCGGTTCCAGTCCGTCCCGTCGAGCAGGGTCTCGGCGAAGCCGACCGCGTCCTCGGTGCGGATGCAGCCGTGGCTGAACGCCCGCGCCTGGCGGTTGAAGAGGTTCTTCGCGTTCGTGTCGTGGAGGTAGATGGCGTAGGGATTGCCCATCACCAGCTTGACCCGGCCGAGCGCGTTGCCCGGCCCCGGCGGCTGGCGCCAGCGCACGCCCTTGCCGTTGGGAACGGAGACATAGCCCTTCTTGCCGGCCACCGACCCGGCGATGCTCGCCGGCACTTCCCACCAGGGGTTGAAGATCGCTCCGGTGATCACCGCCGAGAGCTGCGGGGTCGGAGTCTTGAGCGCTCCGGCCACCGCGCGGCGGCGGTTCAGGGTCTGGCCGTTCTCGACCAGGGCGACGGTATAGGCCGGGACGTTGACGATGACATATTTCGAGCCGAGGTCGCGCGGCAGCCAGCGCCAGCGATCGAGGTTGATGCGGATCCGGTCGCGGGTCTTGGCGTCGGTCGCCGAATCCGCGAGCAGGGCCTTGAGCGCCGCATATTGCGGATGGGTCGGAAGAAGCCCGTCAAGCGCCTCGGCGACGCCGCCCTTGACCGCCCGGTCGAGCAGGGCCTGCTGGTCGTAGACGTTCCAGCTGTCGTCCTTGACGTGCCAGTCGAGGCGATTGTCGCCGCGGACATGGCCGAACATGAGGTCGCCGGCGAGCTTGAGGAAGGTCGCGGTGGCGACTCCGTCGAGCAGGTCGCTCTTGGTTTCGATCGCGTCGCGAAGGGCGGCCGGATTGTAGTCGGCCGGATCGAGCCCTTCCTCGTCGGACCGCTTGACATAGGCGAGCAGAGCCTCGGCTTCCTTGCGCGACCAGTCGGCGGCGAGGACCGGCGCCGCCGGCAAAGGCGCCGCGGCCTGGGGCGCGGCCGGAGCGGGCGCGGTCTGGGCGGACGCGGGCCAAGCGGCCCCGAGAGCGAGG
>JBEVDE010000385.1:0-4514 GCA_040514175.1 Allosphingosinicella sp.
CGTCACCGCGACCGGGGTGACCGGAACCACCGTCAAGCTCCAGCTCGCCCAGAGCGGCGAGCTCCGGCTCGGCTCGGTCGTCCTTCGCAACGTGCCGATGGCCTTCGCCGACGTGCCGCCCTTCGAGGTGTTCGGCCTCGCCGACCGGCCGGCCCTTCTGCTCGGCACCGACCTACTGGAAACCTTCCGCCGGGTTTCGCTCGATTTCCGGGCGCGCAAGGTGCGCTTCCAGCTTCGCCGGTGCCGGCAGGGCGTTACGGTCAACACCGCTCCTTTCGCCTCCCTGACCCGCCTTTCGACGACCAGCGAGCAAGCCTGCGCGAGATAAGGGCCCCGGATCAGCGCGGCTTCACGGGTGCGGAGACATGGGGACAGTCACTAGTGGCTGTCCCGATCGGCTTTCCCGATCTAGAGCGGCCACGGCGCGAGGCTGCAGAGGAGCGGGCGATGACGAATGAGGGCGGCGTGGGTCCGGGCCTGGTCCTGGTTCAGCTTGTACCGCTGATGATCATCATGCTTCTGGTGGTCGTGCCGTTCGTCCGGATCCTGCGGCGGGCGGGCCGGTCGGGCTGGTGGGCGCTGCTTCTGTTCATCCCGGCGCTGGGATGGGCGATCCTGCCGTGGGTGATCGCCTACATGCGCTGGGAGAGGCCGCCGGAGCCGCTGGAGCGGGTGTTCGGATAAAGCTTGAGCGGGCCGGGGCCCGGCTCTACGTCCCGGAAATGCGCAAAATTCCTAGATCGATGAACCGGTTGCTCGCCGCGCTGGCTCTGAGCGCCGCAGCGGGCTCGGCGAGCCCCGCCGCGGCCCAGGCGCAAGCGGGCGCCGTGGCGGCGGACCTCGATCCGCAACGGCTGAAGCTCGGGCGCGAGATCATCGCCATCGCTTACCCTCCGGAGCGGCGCCGCGAGATGCTGCTCGGCGCGACCGATGCGATCACGGCCCAGTTCCGGAGCGCCTCGGCGAGCTCCGGCCAGGCGCCGGATGCGGGCGCGGAGCGGATCGTCGAGCGCTTTCTGGGGCGGGTCCGGGCCGAAGGGGAGAAAGCGATAGATATTCATGCGCCGGCGCTCTTCGACTCCTTCGCGCGCGGCTATGCCCGGCTGTTCACCGCCGCCGAACTGGGCGAGATCCGGGCCTTCGTCGGCACCGCGGCCGGCGCGAAATATGTCCAGCGCTCGCCCGAATTGCTCTCCGACCCCGACGTCGCCAAGGCCAATTCGGCCTATATGGCGACGATCCTGGCGGCGCTGCAGCCCCTGCAGGCCGAGGCCCGGCGGGAGCTGGACGAATATTATGGCAAGACCCGCCGGAAATAGACTTTTCGACCTGCCGCTCACCGGCCAGGCGCGGGCTCGGCGACCTTTCGGGCGAAAGCCGCCACGTCGGCGAGGACCGGCGCCCGGCCGCGGAGGGGACGGGCGAGGGCGGTGAGGATGCCGACATGGCCGAGGCGCGGGTAGAGCTTGAGGGTGACGTCGCTGCCGGCCGAATCGAGCAGGGCGGCGAGCTTGCGGCTGTTGCGCGGCTTGACCCTGATGTCGTCGGCGCCGTGGAGGAGCAAGGCGGGAGGCGCTCCCCTGGCGGCGTAGCTGATCGGCTGGGTTTCGGCGAGACGGGGCCAGTCGCCGAAGGCGGCGATGGTCGAAGCGTCGTCGAGCGGGAGGAAGTCGAACGGTCCGGCAAGCCCGGCAAAGCCGCGGACTGCGGCGCGGTCGGGGCCGAGCAGGGCCGGGTCGAGCGCCAGCATCGCGGCGTTGTAGGCGCCGGCGCTGTGGCCGATGAGGATTATCCGCTCGCCGTCGCCGCCATAGCCGGCCGAGTGGCGCCGGGCCCAGCGCACCGCCGCGGCGCAATCGCCGAGGAAATCGGGATAGCGGACCTGCGGGACCAGCCGGTAATCGGGGACGATGACGACGAAGCCCTGGGCGGCCAGCGCCCGGGCGGCGAAGGCATAGGACTGGCGTCGCCCGCTGTTCCAGGAGCCGCCGTAGAAGAAGACGATCACCGGCCGCCTGCCGGCGCCCGGCGCGCGCGGAGCGTAGACGTCCAGCCGGTGGCGCGGGCCGGGGCCGTAGGCGACGCCCTCGGCGACCCGCTTCGACGCCCCGTCCTTGGGCATGAGCGCGTTGAAGCTCGCGAGCGGGTCGATCAGCATGGCCATGACGGCGACGATCAAAGCCGCGAGCAGGGCGAGGATCAACCGCTTACGGCGCGGCGCCATCGTCATTTCGCCGGCGGGTGCGGGATTCGCAAGGTCTGGTTGGCGTAAATCTCGTCAGGATCGTCGATCTGGTCGCGATTGGCGGCGAAGATGCGCGGCCAGAGGGCGGCGTTCTGATAATATTGGAGCGCGATCCTGCTCAGATTCTCCCCCGAACGCACGACATGGGTCGCCATCGTCGAATCGGCGACGGGTCCCGGCAGGGTGAGAGCGTCGAGCTCGTCCTCGAGCCCGGCGAGGGCGCCGGGCCGATAGGGCGATTTTTCGGGCAGCTTCGTACGTTCGGCCTTCCAGCGGCGGATCGCCGCCGTGCTGACCTGCCAGACATGGTCGGGACCCGGGCGGTCCGTGGCGAGCTTCTGGAGCAGGCTCCGCTTCGGCTTCGAAAGGTTGACGAGCGGCGCGAACGGATCGGGGGCGAAGCCGTGGATCCGCGAGCCCTCGGCGACGTCGAGCTTGAGGCCGGCAAGCTTGGCGCCCTTCAGGACCCAGTCGAGCGCGCCGTCGGAGAGGCCGCGAATGTCGCCGCCGCCGCCGACCGACCCGTGCACGCCCGGAAACCATTTCTCCTGATAGGGCGCGTCCGGAGCGTCGGGAGTCTTCCCCTTCGCCGCGTTGAGCGCGGTCAGATCGCCGCACAAAGTGGCCGGGAAGGTCGAACGGCGCTCGTCGATGGCGACGGCATGGCGGACGCTTTCGACGAAGTCGGTGATCGAGGGATCGTGGAACGCGTTGCCGCGATTGGTCCAGCGGCTGATCCACAGCATCCCGGGAACGCCGAGCGCCTCCACCGTGTCCCAGACGCCGAGATAACGGATCCTCAGCAACGGCGCCCTGCCCCGGGTGTAGCCGGGCACGTTCGCGCTTCGCCATTCATCGTCGCCGTCGCCGATGCACACTTCGGAGGAATAATCGGCGCGGAACCGGCGCATCTTCTCGCTGGCGCCGTCGGCGCCCTCGAGGCGCTGCTCGTAGAGGCCGAGCGCCTCGTCGATCCGGGCGACGTGGAGCCGGCTGAGGGTCCCGACGTGGCGGACGAAGCCGATGAAGGTGCGCGCGCTGAAGGCGCCGCGCGAGAAGCCGAAGACGTAGATTTCGTCGCCCGGATCGTAATTGAAGATCAGGAAGCGATAGGCCTCGCGCACGTTCGAGACGAGGCCGGCGCCGAAGATTCCTCCGGTCACCTTGTCGAGACGGCCGGTGCCGACCCCTTCGTCGTAATGCATGATCTGGACGGTGCCGTCGCGGGCCTCGCGCTCGACGCTGGCGGCGGTGAGGACGACGTTGGTCGGCGTGTCGACGGCGAGCTTGTTCCAGGTGCCGTCGAAGCAAAAGACGATGCGCTTCATGTTTCCCGATCTTTCCCCCGAGGCGCGGACATAACAGAATCGCCGGCCGAGGGCGACGATGTGCGAAGACCCCTCTCCCTGCAGGGGAGAGGGAAAGGTTCGCGAAGCGAACCAGGGCGAGGGGCCCGTCGTACGTGAAAGGGCGCTGAGTCAGTCCCTCACCCTTCCGCCGCTTCGCGGCTCCCTCCCTCTCCCCTACAGGGAGAGGGAATGGGCGCAGAGATTGACGATCGCCCAGTCACATGGCGAAGTCCGCGCATGCGCGCCCGCTTCCTGCTCCTGTCCCTCCTGCTCGCCGCCTCCTGCAGGCAAGCCGCCCCACCTCCCCCTTCGACCCTCATCCTGTGGGCGTGGGAGCGGCCCGAGGATCTGCGCTTCGCGGGGGCGACCGCCGAGATCGCGGTGCAGACCGGCTTCGTCGAGCTCGCCGGCGACGGCATCGAGGCGCGCGGGCGGCGATTCCCGCTCAGATCGGCGGCGGCGCCGTCGACGGCGCTGGTCCATGTCCAGATCGACCATGAGCGGCCGCTCGAATGGACTGGGCTGCTCCGGGCGAGGGCGAGCGCGGCGGTGCTCCATTATGCGGCCGCTTTCCCGGCGCGGCGGGTCCAGATCGATTTCGAGGTCCGGGCGTCGGAGCGGCAGGTGCTGCTCGACCTGCTGGGGGACGTCCGGCGCGGCCTGCCGCGCGGCACTTTGCTGTCGATGACCGCCCTCGCCTCCTGGTGCGACGGCGAGGGCTGGCTCAGCCGGGCGCCGGTCGACGAGATCGTGCCGATGCTGTTCCGGATGACTCATGGCGGCGAGGCGCTCCGGAAAAGGCTGGCGGCGGGCGGCGATTTTCGCAATCCTCGCTGCCGGGCCGCACTCGGCGTCGCGAGCGATTCACCGATCGCCCGCGCACCGCCGGGGCGGCGGGTCTATCTGTTCAGCCCGCGCAG
>JBEVDE010000393.1:0-11718 GCA_040514175.1 Allosphingosinicella sp.
AGGCGATCGGGCTCGCCGCCGCCAACATCCGAGCCTTTCATGAGGGCAGCCTTCCCGCCGAGCACCGGGTCGAGACGATGCCCGGCCTCATCGTGCGCAAGATCTGGCGGCCGATCGACCGGGTCGGCCTCTACATTCCGGGCGGCGGGACCCCGCTCTTCTCGACCCTGCTGATGCTCGCCCTGCCGGCCCGGGCGGCGGGCGTCCGGGAAATCATTGCCGTCACTCCGCCGCGGCCCGGGGGCGGGCTTGATCCGGCGATCGCGCTCGCCGCCGAGATTTGCGGGATCGAGGCCTTGTGGACCGCCGGCGGCGCCCAGGCGATCGCCGCCCTCGCCTTCGGGGCCGGCGGCATCGCCCGGGTCGACAAGATATGCGGGCCGGGCAATGCCTGGGTGGCCGAGGCGAAGCGTCTCGTCGCCTCGCTCCCCGGCGGCCCGGCCGTCGACATGCCGGCCGGGCCGAGCGAGCTTCTGGTCGTGGCGGAGGCCGGCGCCGACCCGGCCCTCGTCGCCGCCGACCTGCTCAGCCAGGCCGAGCACGATTCCTCGGCGCAGGTTCTGCTCGTCACCCCCGCGGCCGGGCTGATCGAGGCGGTGAGGGCGCAGGTTACGGCGCAACTCGCCACTCTGCCCCGCCGCGCCCTTGCCGAGGCCTCGCTCGCCGAGGCCCGGGCCATAGTGTGCGCCGATCTGGCCGAAGCGGTCGAAATCGCCAATCTCTACGCCCCGGAGCATCTCTCGCTCGCCGTGGCCGACCCCGAGCCCCTGATCGCCCTGGTCCGCAATACCGGAGCGGTCTTCGCCGGGCATAGCGCGGCGGAGACGTTCGGCGACTATCTCGCCGGGTCGAGCCACGTCCTCCCCACCGACGGCGCGGCGAGGGCGTGGAGCGGCGTGTCCGTCCACACCTTCCTCAAGGCGATCGGCGTTCAGAGCGTCACACCCGAAGCGGCGCGCCGGATCGCCGGCCCGGCCGCCGCGCTCGCCCGGCTCGAGGGCCTGGAAGCGCACGCCCGGGCCGCCGACGCACGCCTCGGCGGGGCGCCGGCATGACCTCCCTCGCCGCCCGGCTCGCCCGGCCCGAAATCCTCGCTCTCCCCGAGGTCGACATCGCCCCCGGCGCCGACGATTCGTTCGGCGGCGACGCGATCAAGCTCGACGCCAACGAAAACCCCTATGCGCCGCTGGCCGAGGGCGCCCTCGCGGCCGGCCTCAACCGCTATCCTGAGCCGCAGCCGGCGCGCCTGAAGAAGGCGCTGGCGGCGCTTTACGGAGTGGCGCCCGAAAATCTCGTCGTCACCCGCGGCGCCGACGACGCCATCGACCTGCTGGTCCGCACCTTCTGCCGGGCCGGCGAGGACGAGGTGTCTATCTGTCCACCGACCTTTTCGGCTTATGCCCACTTCGCCCTTCTGCAGGGCGCGCGGGTCGTCGAGGCGCCGCTGGGGGCGGAGTTCGACTTCGATCCGGACGCCTTTCTCGAGGCGGTCGGCGGCCGGCCGAACCTGAAGCTCGCCTTCCTCTGCGCGCCGAACAACCCGACCGGCAATCCCGTCCCGCTCACGGCGGTCGAGGCGGTGCGCCTCGCTCTGCCGGAGACGATCGTGGTGGTAGACGAAGCCTATATCGAGTTTTCGGAAGCGGAGAGCGCGGCTGGGCTGGCGGCCTCGAACGAGAATCTCGTCGTCCTTCGCACCCTCTCCAAGGCCTACGGCCTGGCCGGCGCCCGGATCGGCTGCGCGATCGGCCATCCCGAGACGATCGCCCTCCTCGCCCGAGCGCTGCCGCCCTACCCGCTGCCCAGCCTGTCGATCGAGGCGGCGATGGCGGCGCTCGCGCCGTCGCGCCGCGCCGTCCATCGGGAACGGATCGCCCGGATCGGGGCGGATCGCGAGCGGCTCGCCGGGAGCCTCGCCGGATCGCCCCTCGTCCGGCGGGTCCGCTCGGGAGGCGGCAATTTCCTGTTCCTCGAGGTCGAGGATCCGGATCGCCTCGCCGGGACGCTCAGAAACCTCGGCATCCGGGTCCGCTTCCGCCCCGGGGCCGCGCCCGGCGGGGTCCGCCTCACCATCGGCACCGAAGCCGAGAATCTCGCCGCCCTCGCCGCCTTCGAAGTGGCGGTCGAGGCGGCCCCGAGCCGGCGCGCCGAGCTGGTCCGGGACACCAGGGAGACGAGGATCGCGGTCGCCGTCGATCTCGACCGCGCCTCGCCGCGCAGGATCGCGACCGGAATCCCCTTCTACGACCACATGCTCGACCAGGTGGCGGCGCACGGCGGCTTCTCGCTCATCCTCTCCTGCGAGGGCGATCTGGACATAGACGGCCACCACAGCATCGAGGATTGCGCCCTCGCCTTCGGCGCCGCTCTGTCGCGAGCGCTGGGCGACCGCCGCGGCATCGGCCGCTTCGGCTTCTCCCTGCCCATGGACGAAGCGGAAGCGCACGTCCTCGTCGACCTCTCAGCCCGCCCCTACAGCGTCTTCGAGGGACGGTTCGAGGCGAGCCATATCGGCGCCTATCCGACCCAGATGACCCGCCACGTCTTCCGAAGCCTCGCCGACAGCCTCGGCGGAGCGATCCACGTCAGGGTCGAGGGCGAGAACGATCATCACAAGACGGAAGCCTGCTTCAAGGCGTTCGGCCGGGCGCTGCGCCAGGCGCTGGCGCTCGACGGCGACGCCTTGCCGAGCACCAAGGGCGTGCTGTGAAGCTCGCCATCGTCGACCTCGGCTTCGGCAACATCGGCTCGGTGGGCATCGCCTTCGAGCGGTTCGGGATCCGCCCCGTCGTGACCGGCGCGGCGGAGGAGATCGCTTCGGCGGACAAGGTCGTCCTGCCCGGAGTCGGCGCCGCCGGCTTCGCGATGGCTCAGATCGAGGCGCGCGGCCTCGCGCCGGTCCTGAGGGCGCTCCGCCAGCCGGCGCTCGGCATCTGCCTCGGCATGCAGCTCCTCTTCGAGACGAGCGAGGAGGAGGAAACGCTTTGCCTCGGCCTCTTCGCCGGACGGGTCCGAAAGCTCGAGCCGGCGCCGGGCCGGCCGGTCCCGCACATGGGCTGGAGCCGGCTCGACGTCCGCGGCGAAGGCCTCGGCCTTCGCACCGGCGACTATGTCTATTTCGCCCACAGCTTCGCCTGCGACCCCGTGCCCGAGACGATGGCGAGCGCTCGCTACGGCCGCGAGATCCCGGCGGCGGTGCGAAGCGGCAACTGGCTCGGCGCGCAATTCCACCCGGAAAGATCGGGCGCGGCGGGCGCGCGCTTCCTGCGCCACTGGCTCGAGCGATGATCCTCTATCCCGCCATGGACCTGATGGCCGGAAGGGTCGTCCGGCTGACGCAGGGCCGGTTCGAAGAGGCGACCGCTTATCCTGCCGATCCGGCGGAAGCACTCGCCCGCTTCGCCGCGGCCGGCGCCCGCTGGGCCCATGTCGTCGACCTCGACGGCGCCCGGGCCGGAGCGCCGGCGCAGCACGCGCTGGTCGCCGCCCTCGCCCAGGCGGCGCCGCTCGAGCTTCAGGTCGCGGGCGGCTTCCGCACCCGGGAGCAGATCGCCGACATGCTGGGCGCGGGCGTCGGCCGGGTCGTCGTCGGCAGCCTTGCCGTCCACCGGCCCGACCTTGTCCGGAGCTTCTTCGAGGAGTTTGGAAGCGAGCGGATCACGCTGTCGCTCGACGTTCGCCTCTGCGAGGGCGTTCCCATCGTCGCCACGGCGGGCTGGACCGAGGACAGCGGTCGAAGCCTCTGGGACGTCGCCGCTTGCTACCCCGAGGCGCGCCACCTCCTCCTCACCGACATCGGCCGCGACGGGATGCTCGCCGGCCCGAATTTCGAACTGCTCGATGAAGCGGCGCTGCGCCTTCCCGGCCTCGCCATCCAGGCCTCGGGCGGAATCTCGTCGCTGGACGACCTGCGCCGCCTGGGAAGCGCGGGCGCGATCGTCGGCAAGGCGCTGTGGGAAGGCCGGATCGGCCTCGCGGAGGCGCTCGATGCCTGCGCCTAGGATCATCCCCTGCCTCGACGTCAGGGACGGCCGGGTCGTCAAGGGCGTCCGCTTCCGCGACCATCGCGACGCCGGCGACATCGTCGAAAGCGCGATGCGCTATTGCGAAGAGGGCGCCGACGAGCTCGTCTTCTACGACATCGGCGCGAGCCCCGAGGGGCGGAGCCTCGATCTGTCATGGGTAAGGCGGATCGCCCGGATCATCGACATTCCCTTCACCGTGGCCGGCGGCGTCCGCACCCGCGACCAGGCGGCCGCCTGCCTCGACGCCGGCGCCGACAAGGTCTCGATCAACTCCCCGGCCCTGGAACGCCCCGAGCTGATCGGCGAGCTCGCCCGCGACTTCGGCAGCCAGTGCGTCGTCCTCGGCGTCGACAGCTTCGAGGCGGACGGCGACTATCGGGTCAAGCAATATACCGGCTCCCCGGACGCCACCCGGGATTCGGGCCGGCTGACGCTCGACTGGGTGCGCGAGGCGGCCGGGCTCGGGGCCGGCGAGATCGTCCTCAACTGCATGCGCCGCGACGGCGTCGGCTCCGGCTACGACCTTCCCCACACCGCCGCCGTGGTCGAGGCGGTGACGATTCCGGTGATCGCGTCCGGCGGCGCCGGAGCGCCGGAGCATTTCCGCGACGCCTTCGCCGCCGGGGCGAGCGGAGCGCTCGCCGCCACCGTGTTCCACGACCGCCTCATCCCGATCGCCGAGCTGAAGGAGTATCTCATATCATGCGGGATCGAAATGCGCCGCTGAGCGCAAGCGATATCGGCTCGCTCGACTGGGAAAAGATGGGCGGCCTGCTACCGGCCGTGGCCCAGGATTCGGCCACCGGCCAGGTGCTGATGCTCGGCTATATGAGCCGCGAGGCCCTCGCCGCGACGTTCGAAAAAGGCCGCGCCGTCTTCCACAGCCGCTCCCGGGGCAAGCTCTGGGAGAAAGGCGAGACCAGCGGCAACAGGCTGACGGTCCGGGCGGTGCTCGCCGATTGCGACGGCGATGCGCTGGTCCTCAAGGTCGAGCCGGCGGGCCCCACCTGCCATCTCGGCACGGCGAGCTGCTTCGGAGGCGCCGCGGACGGCGCCGGCTTCCTCGGCACGCTCGGCCGGATCGTCGCCGGCCGCGCCGGCGGCGACTCCGCGGCGAGCTATACCGCCCGGCTCCTCGCCGCCGGGCCCGCCGAAATCGCCCAGAAGGTGGGCGAGGAAGGAGTCGAGCTCGCTCTGGCCGCGGTCGGCCGCGACCGGCAGGGCTGCATCGAGGAGACCGCCGACCTTCTCTATCACGTCACCGTGCTGATGGAGGCTCGCGGCTTCGGCTGGGAGGAGGTCGCGGCCGTCCTGCGCCGCCGGCACGAGGGCAGCGGCCCTAACGGGGGTCTAAGCCCGCCTAGAGCATGATCGGCTTGGAGTGACACTTCTCGTCATCCCGGCGAAAGCCGGGATCCATGAACACGGACGGCCTGGCTGGAGCGAAAGTCGGTGTTCATGGATTCCGGCCTTCGCCGGAATGACGGGGACAAGCATGGTTCCCAGCGTTGAAGCCCGTGGTCGGTCAAAGGCGATCACGCTCCAGCAGCCGGCACGCCTGCTCGAGCAGGGCCTCGTTCGCGGCGGCGACGATCTGCCCGGCGCTAAGGTCGGCGCCGCCGCTCCAGTTCGACACCGCCCCGCCGGCCGCCCTCACCAGGGGCACCAGGGCGTTGTAATCGTGCGGCTTCAGGCCCGATTCCGCGACGATGTCGAGGCTCCCGGCCGCAACGAGGGCATAAGCATAAGCGTCGAGGCCGTAGCGGGTCAGCCGGGCCGAGCGCCTCAGCCGCTCGAACCCTTCCGCCTCGAGGCCTTCGAGAAGATAGGGATCGGTGGTCGACAGCCGGGCGTCCCCGAGGCGCCGGCAGGCGCTGGTGGCGAGCCGCCGCTCCTCCGCGCCGCCGATCATCCAGGCGCCACCAGGCCGGCCCAGGTAAAGCTCGTCGAGCCTTGGAACGTCGACCAGCCCGAGCACCGGCTCGCCTTGGTCGAGCAAGGCGATCAAGGTCGTCCAGCTCGGGAGGCCGCAGATGTAGGCGCGGGTGCCGTCGATCGGATCGAGCGACCAGGACCATGGCCCCGCGGCCGGCCGGTCGGGAAACTCCTCGCCGGCGACGCCATGTTCCGGGAAGCGGGCCTCGATCAGGCGCCGCATCGCCTGTTCCGAATTCCGGTCGCTCTCCGTTACCGGGTCGAAGCCCTCGGCCAACTTGTTCTCGACGCCCGCCAGCCCCCCTCGGCAACCCTTCAGGGTTTCCCGGCGCGCCGCTTCGGCGAGGGTGCGGGCGAAGTCCGAGAAAGTGGCGAGATCGTCGACCATGAGGTCCGCCGTAGAAGCCGGGCGGCCGGCGTCAACGGTCAAATCCGGCCAGCGGCTTCTCTCCCTCGCCGCGACCCCTCGCGCCCGTCCGGCCACCTTGCGCGAGGCTCGCGCGCCGCTGTCCTGCCGGTCTCGAAGCGCGCGAAAGGGTCGGAAAAACAGTTGCGCCGGTGCGCCCGGCTGCCCTAGCTTCTCATCGTCGAAAAGGGGGGCACCGACGATGGTGAGTCTTGCAAAAGGGCAAAGCATCCGCCTGGAGAAATCCGGCGGCGGAACGCTTACCCGAGTGACCATGGGTCTGGGCTGGGACGTACGCAAGACCAAGGGCTTCATGGGCATGTTCAGCGGCGGCGGCGGCGACATCGATCTCGACGCCTCGTGCCTGCTGTTCGACGCCCAGCGCCAGGTCCTCGACGCGATCTGGTTCCAGCAGCTGCGCAGCCAGGACGGAAGCATCATCCATACCGGCGACAACCGCACCGGCGCGGGCGACGGCGACGACGAGCAGATCATCGTCGACCTTTCCGCCGTTCCGCCGCAGGTCGTCTCGCTGGTCTTCACCGTCAACAGCTTCACCGGCGACACGTTCGACAAGATCGAGAATGCCTATTGCCGGCTGGTCGACGCCACCAACGGAAGCGAGATGGCGCGCTACGACCTGACCGGCGCCGGCTCGCATACCGGACAGGTTATGGCGAAAGTGACCCGGTCCGGCGGCGGATGGGAGATGAAGGCGCTGGGCGAGAAGACCTATGGCCGGACCTTCCACGACATCCTGCCCGCCATCCTCAACCACCTCTAGCCGCCCGGTAGCGACATGCAGCTTCAGCGGGGGGCGAACACCTCCATCGGAACGGGCAAGGTCGGCGTCGCGGTGACGCTCGATCCCGGCCCCGGCGCCGCGGCGGACGTCTCCGCCTATCTGCTCGGCGAGAGCGGCAAGGTGCGCGGCGACCATGACATGGTCTTCTTCAATCAGCCCGAAGGCGCCGGCGGCGCCGTCCGGCTCGCCGGCAGCCGGTTCGATATCGACCTCGACCGGGTGCCGCCGGAAATCGCCCGGATCGTCTTTTGCGTCACCATCGACCAGGGCCAGGGACGGCAGTCGCTCTCCGCGCTGCGCTCGGGCGCGATCGCGGTCGAGCGCGACGGCGCGACCGCCGCCGAGTTCCGGCCGGACCTGGCCGGAGCGCCCGAGGCCGCGATGACGTTCGGCGAGCTCTACCGCCGCGGCGACGAATGGAAGTTCCGGGCCGTGGGCCAGGGCTTCAACGGCGGCCTCGCGCCGCTGGCCCGGTCGTTCGGGATCGAGGTAGCCGACGAGCCTCCCGCACCCCCGCCGCCGGCGCCGCCGCCCCCCGTGCCGCCGCCCCCTGCAGCGGCGCCGCCCGCCCCCCGGCCGGTCAGCCTGTCGAAGGTCAGCCTCGAGAAAAAGGGCCAGACGGTCAGCCTCGAGAAACGGGGCACGAGCTTCGGCCAGATCGTGATCAATCTGAACTGGTCGCGGGGCAAGCGCGGCTTCTTCAGCAGCGCCGGCGCCATCGACCTCGACCTCGGCTGCCTGCTCGAGATGCAGGACGGCCGCAAGAGCGTGGTCCAGGCGCTCGGCCGGATGTTCGGAAGCTATCATGAGCCGCCCTACATCGCCTTGGACGGCGACGACCGCACCGGCGACGTCTCGCAGGGCGAGAACATGCGGATCAACGGCGCCCACTGGAACGAGATCCGCCGGGTCGCGATCTTCGCCAATATCTACGACGGCGTGCCCAACTGGCAGCAGACCGACGGAGTCGTCAGCATGACCATGCCCGACCAGCCGCCGATCGAGGTCCGCATGACCGAAGGCCGCAACGACATGCGGCTGTGCGGCATCGTTCTTCTCGAGAATGACGGGGGCCAGCTCAAGGCGACGCGGATCGTCGATTATTTCCGGGATCAAAGCGAGCTCGATCGCGCCTATGGCTGGGGCCTGCGCTGGGTCGCCGGCTCCAAGGACTGAACGTTTAACAGGGGCTGATCAGTGCTTTCATATTTCAAGGGTTCGTTCTTCTTCACGGCGGTCTGCCTGGCGCTTGCGGTCTGGCTCGGCTGGACGATGACGGGCACTCCGGGCGGAACCGCCGGGGTGGTCTGGATCGTCCTCGTCCTCAGCGTGCTCGAAGTGTCGCTGTCTTTCGACAATGCCGTGGTCAACGCCGCCGTGCTGCGTCACATGGACGCGATCTGGCGGCGCCGCTTCCTGACCTGGGGCATCGCCATCGCCGTGTTCGGGATGCGCATCGTCTTCCCGCTCGCCATCGTCGCCATCGCCGCCTCGCTCGGGCCGATCGAGGCGGTCAGGCTGGCCGCCGGCAACCCGGCGGAATATGAGCGGATCATCACGTCCGCCCATGTCGGAATCGCCGGCTTCGGCGGCGCCTTCCTGGCCATGGTCGGGCTCAAATTCTTCTTCGACAGCGACAAGGAAGTGCACTGGATCGACGTCATCGAGGAAAGATTGTCGAAGCTGTCCTCGGTCGACGCGATCGAGATCGCCATCGTCCTTCTCGCCCTCTACGGTATCTCCAACCTCCTGCCGCGCGAGGAGGCGTTCACCTATCTCGTCTCGGGCATCTTCGGTATCCTCGCCTATCTCGCGGTCGAGGCGGTCAACTCGCTGCTCGAGCCGGACGAGACCGCCGTCGCCGCGGGAGCGGCGGTGCGCTCGGGCCTCGCCGGCTTCCTCTACCTCAACCTGCTCGATTCCGCTTTCTCGTTCGACGGGGTGATCGGCGCCTTCGCTCTGTCCAACAACATCTTCATCATCGCTCTGGGCCTCGGCATCGGCGCGATGTTCGTTCGCTCGATGACCATCCTGCTCGTCGACAAGGGCACCCTGGCCGAATATCGCTACCTCGAGCACGGCGCCTTCTGGGCGATCCTCGCGCTGGCCGCGATCATGCTTCTGTCGGCCCGCTTCTACGTTCCCGAAGTCGTCACCGGGCTGATCGGAGCGCTTCTGATCGGCTTCGCCCTCTGGGCCTCGGTGCGGCATAACCGGAAGCACGGCGCCGGCGACGACGAAAGCAAGCCGGTCGGCCCCGACGGTGCCCGAATGGACCTTTAGCAACCCACCCGAAAGGAACACGCCCGATGTCCATCAGCCTCGCCAAGGGCGCCAATGTCAGCCTGTCGAAGGAGGAGCCCGGCCTGACCAAAATCGTCATCGGCCTCGGCTGGGACACTCGGGCGACCGACGGGGAAGGGTTCGACCTCGACGCCAGCGCCTTCCTGCTCGACGAAGCCGGCAAAGTGCGCGGCGACCACGATTTCATCTTCTACAACCAGCTCAAGTCGTCGGACGGCTCGGTCGAGCATACCGGCGACAACCGCACCGGCGAGGGCGACGGCGACGACGAGCAGGTCAAGGTCGACCTCAGCCGGGTGCCGGCGGACGTCCACAAGGTCGCCGTCGCCGTCACCATCCACGACGGCGAGGCGCGCCGGCAGAATTTCGGGATGGTGCAGAACGCCTTCATGCGGATCGTCAACGAGGCGACCGGGCGCGAGATCAGCCGCTACGACCTCAGCGAGGACTATTCGATTGAAACGGCTTTGATTTTCGGGGAGGTTTACCGTCACGGCGGAGAATGGAAGTTCCGCGCGGTCGGGCAGGGCTATCAGGGCGGGCTTGCTCCGGTGGCGCGCAACTTCGGCGTCAATATCGGCTGAAATTTACGGGAATCGGGAGCAGACCAGTGGCAGTATCATTGAGCAAGGGCGCGAACGTCAGCCTCAGCAAGGAGGCGCCCGGCTTGCAGTCGGTCCGAGTCGGGCTCGGCTGGGACCAGAGGGTCACCGACGGCAGCGCCTTCGATCTCGACGCGAGCGTGTTCCTGCTCGGCGAAAGCGGCAAGGTCCGTTCCGACGCCGATTTCGTCTATTTCAACAACCTCAAGGCCGCCGACGGCGCCGTCGAGCACCATGGCGACAATCTCACCGGCCAGGGGGACGGGGACGACGAGGTCGTCAGCGTCCATCTCAGCCGGATCCCGGCGGACGTGACCAAGATCTCCTTCGCCGTGACGATCTACGAGCCCGACGTGCGCAACCAGAATTTCGGGATGGTCTCCAACGCCTTCATCCGCGTGGTCAATGCCGACGGGGGCGCCGAGCTGGCGCGCTACGACCTTTCCGAGGACGCCTCGACCGAGACCGCCATGGTCTTCGGAGAGCTTTACCGGCACGGCGCCGAATGGAAGTTCCGGGCGGTCGGACAGGGCTTCAGCGGCGGCCTCGGCCCGTTGGCGCGGTCCTACGGCGTCAACGTCTGACAGGGGGCCGGCCGGACTCCGGCCGCTTCATGCGCGACCTCGCTCCCGGACAGAGAGTCTCGATCGACGGCAACGTCGTCGAAATCAGCCTTGAAGGTCCGCGGCTGTCCTCGATGCCGGGCGAGCTCGGCACGATGCTGGTCGGGCTCGACTCCGCGCGGCGCAGCGCCGCCTCCTTCGCGGCGCTCGACTTCGCCACGCGCGAGCTCCGGCCGGGGATCGGGTTCGGCGAGGACGGCCAGCTCCGCCTGGATCTCGCCGCCCTCCCCCCGGACGTCGACCGCCTGCTGTTGATCCTCTTCCTCCAGCGCGGCGCCGCCGAAGGCCTCAGCTTCCGCGATTTCGGGTCGCTTGCGGCGACCTTCGGCGACTGGCGCTTCGGCCTCGATCTCACCAACCGCGGCGAGGCGGCGCTGATCCTCGCCGAAATCTACCGCCGCGGCGACGGCTGGCGGCTCACCGGAAGCGGCCAGGGCTTCGCCGGCGGGCTGCCCGCGCTCAAGTCGGCGCTCGCCATCGACATTCCGCTGCCGTCGCGTCCCAGCCGTCCGCCGGAACCGGGGCCCGGCGGGCACGGCCGCGGCCGCCCTCCGCCCGGCTCCGAATTTTCGGGCAGCGGCTTCGCGGTCGATTCGAGCCACATCCTCACCAATGCCCACGTCATCGACGGCGCCCACAAGATCGACGCGGCCAGCGACCGTTTCACCGCCCCGGCGGAGGTGGTCCTCTCCGATCCGCGCAACGACATCGCCTTGCTCAGGGTCGAGCGCGCCCTGCCCGCGGCCGCCCGCTTCCGTTCGGAGATCGACATCCATCTCGGCGAGGACGTCATCGTGCTCGGCTTCCCGCTGCAGGGGCTGCTCGGCTCCGGGCCGCAGGCGACCGCGGGCAACGTCTCGGCCCTGTGCGGGATCGGCAACGACACCAGCGTCGTCCAGTTCAGCGCGCCGATCGCCAGCGGCAATAGCGGCGGGCCGATCCTCGACCAGTCGGGCCTGGTCGTCGGCATCGTCCACGCCTCGCTGAACGTCGACCGCATCCGCGAGGGCGGCAGCAA
>JBEVDE010000420.1:0-9425 GCA_040514175.1 Allosphingosinicella sp.
AGGGATCGGGATGCAGCAGATAGACGAAGCGCAGCGACCCGTCGGGAATGCGGGCGAGCACTTCCAGCGCATTGCCCATATGCAGCCGGACATTGGCCAGCGCCCGGTCGCGGATATGGCCCAGCGCGCCGACGACACCGTTGATGAACGGTTCGCAGCCGATGAAGCCATGATCGGGCAACATGTCGGCGCGATAGGCCAGATGCTCGCCCGAACCGAAGCCGATCTCGAAATGGAGCGGACGGAAATCGCCGAACAGCGCCTCCGAGGTCACCGGCCCCGCCTCCGGCACGCTCACCGCCGGAAGCAGCCGCTCGAGCAGCGCTTCCTGGCCTTGGCGAAGCTTGTGGCCCGAGCGGCGGCCGTAGAGCCGGCGGATGGTAGTGGGATCGTTCATCGGCGCCCGCCTAGTCTGCGCCCGGTCAACCGCCAAGAGGTCCTTCGATGAGATACGCGATCGCCGCCGCCGCTTTGGCCTGCGCCGCCCCCGCCTTCGCCACCGGCGGCCTCCAATGCCGGCCGGTCTCGGGGAAGGGCCCGATCCTGCATCTCGTCATCGGCCATGCAGTGACTCCGTCAATCGTCTCGGTGCGGATGACCGACGGCCTGTCCTACGACAGCGGCAACGAGCGGATGGGAAGCCACGGCCTCGCCATCGCCCGCAGCTGGCTCGACGAAACGCGGCTCTGGCTCGACCTTGCCGATCCGGAAATGACGCGCATCGAAGGACGCCTCCGAGCCGCCTTCCAGCCGAAGCTGCGCGGCCGGCCGGCCCTCGGGACCTTCGTCCGCAACGGCCGCACCTACAAGGTCCGCTGCATCGAGGCGTGATGCGTGCGGCAAGCGGGTCCGCTTGCTCGGAACGAGCATGATCCGCCGGCCGTCCGTCATCCATGCGCGCTTCCACTTGCGCGTGACGACGGATCGAGCAGGTGGGTGACGAACAGTGCGGCCGGCTCGCCTGTCTCGTTTTCGAACGCCAGCTTGAGACAGCTCCGGGCGACCCCCCGGATTTCGCGCAAAAATAACAGGCGCTTATCGAAAGCAAGGCGAGCCGCGGCGGCTAATCGTCGCTCAGCATCCACGCGTGATATTCGCTCGTCGCTCGCCGCGCCGCTTCGGCCTCGCCGAGATCTTCCAGCCAATAGGCCTTGTTCGAATAGGCGTCGTCGACCTTCCCCCTCACCAGCGGGTCGCGACTGGTCGAGTAGCGTCGGACGATCTCGTCCCACAACGCAACTTCCTTGCGCCGGTCCGGCTCGAAATGCGCGAGGGTGGCGAAGACCTCGGCCACGACATACTGGACCGCGGGATCGGTCGAACCGTCATAGTCCCGGACAATGGCGAGAAACGGTGCCGGGCCCTTCTTGAAGCTGCGCGCGATCGCCTCGCTCATGGCGATGTTCAGCCGCTCCTGGGCGACCACGCGGCGGATACCGGGCTCGGCACTCCGGCCATAGGTCTCGACCAGCTCCCGGCGCAGCCGGTGGGAAAGCGAATCCAGCCGGATCGTCTCCGCCGTGACCGGTTGCAGCGGTCCCCGCAGATCGCCCGCCTCGATCAGGTCCTGCGCCTGGGCTTGGCCCTGGATGGCGCGGGCCACCTCGACCTGGACGGCGGGATTGGCGTCGACCGCATAGGTCCCCCGAACCTTCGTGAACCGGCGCCAGGCGTCCGGGCCGTCGAACCGGTCGAGCGCGGCCGTCGCTTCGGCATTTTGCGCAAAGGCCTCGACGGCGGCGGAGCCGAAGCGGCGGCGCAGCTCCCTTATTGCCGCGGCTTGCTCCGCGGGGCGGCCCCGATTGGAGACGAGGGCGCGGAGACCATCCTCGTCGAGCGCTCCGGGGTCGAAGCGGGCGCTCGACGGGGCCTCAAGGATGTCCGCCGGCTCGGCGATGACTTGCGCCGCCGCCAGCTGCGGCGCCGCAAAGGCAAAAGCGAAAGCGGCGCGCAGCGGCAGGTTCATCGCCCTAGAGCGCGGCCTTCAGCTTCTCGACCAGGTCGGTCCGCTCCCAGGTGAACCGGTCGCCCTCGGGCTGGCGGCCGAAATGGCCGTAGGCCGCGGTCGCCAGATAGATCGGCTTGTTCAGGCTGAGATGGGTGCGGATGCCCTTGGGCGTCAGCCGCACCAGGGTCGGAAGCACTTCCTCCAGCCGCTCGGCGGTGACTCCGTTCTTCTCGGTGCCGTGGAGGTCGACGTAGAGGGACAGCGGCTCGGCGATGCCGATCGCGTAGCTGAGCTGGATGGTGCAGCGCTTGGCGAGGCCGGCGGCGACCCCGTTCTTGGCGAGCTAGCGGCTGATGTAGGCGGCCGAGCGGTCGACCTTGGTCGGATCCTTGCCGCTGAACGCGCCGCCGCCGTGCGGGGCGGCGCCGCCGTAGGTGTCGACGATGATCTTGCGCCCGGTCAGGCCGGCGTCGCCGTCGGGGCCGCCGATCTCGAAGCGGCCCGTCGGATTGACGTAGATCGCGGTCTCGCCGGTGATGAAGCCCTTCGGAAGCACGTCGTGGAAGACGCCGACGACATAGTCGCGAAGCGCCTTGTATTTGACGGGATCGGAACCCTCGCTGCCGTCGTCGCAATAGCCCGCCGTGTGCTGGGTGGAGACGACCAAAGCGGTCGCCCGGACCGGGGCGCCATTCTCATATTGGAGGGTCACCTGGCTCTTCGCGTCGGGCAGGAGGAAGGGCGCGGCGCCGCTGTGACGGTCGGCGGCGAGCCGCTCGAGGATTCGGTGCGAGTAATAAAGCGTGGCGGGAAGCAGGTCGGGGGTCTCGTCGGTCGCGTAGCCGAACATGATGCCCTGGTCGCCGGCGCCCTCGTCCTTGTTGCCGCTCTCGTCCACGCCCTGGGCGATGTGCGCCGACTGGCCGTGGAGATGGTTCTCGAAGCTCGCCGTCTGCCAGTGGAAGCCGTCCTGCTCGTAGCCGATCTTCTCGACGACGTGGCGGACCGCCTGCTCGATCTCGTCGCGGACGCCCGGGGCCCAGCCGTGGGTGTCGGCGAACTGCTCCTCGTCATAGACGCCCTTGCAGCGGATCTCGCCGCCGATGACGATGCGCTGGGTCGTCACCAGGGTTTCGCAGGCGACTCGCGCCTCCGGGTCCTTGGCGAGGAAGAGGTCGACGACGGCGTCGGAAATCTGGTCGGACACCTTGTCGGGATGACCTTCGGACACGGATTCGGACGTGAAGAGATAATTGCTGCGCATCGGGAGAAACCGGCCTTCCTGGGATCTGGAGGGGACGTAAGGATATAAAGATATCCTTATATGCGCGCTCCCTAGCCGTCTTTGCGCCGCCCTGCAATGCGCTGCGCGACCATCGCCAGCGCGGCCAGGATCAGCGCGAACAGCAAGGAGAGGAGGTTGCCGAACCGGGCGAAGGGAGTCGGCGCCTTGGCCGCCGGCAGCCTTGTGTCGATGACTCCCGCGGCGCCCAGCTTCAGGCTGTGCAGCAGGCGTCCATCGGCGTCGATCACGGCCGAAATTCCGGTCGGAGTCGCGCGCAGGACCGGGAGCCCCTCCTCGAGCGCCCGGAGCCGCGCCTGGGCGAGATGCTGGGGCGGTCCCCAGGCCCCGAACCAGGCGTCGTTGGACGGGTTGAACAGGAAGGCCGGCCGGTTCTTCCGGTCGACCACCTCGCCCGAGAAGATGATCTCGTAGCAGAGCTGGAAGCCGGCCTTGCCGACGATCGGCAGCTCGAGCGTCTGCGCGCCCGGGCCGGAATCGAAGTCGACGTCGCCCGGCGCGAGGCGCGACAGGCCGAGCGCCGAAAGGATCGGCCGCATCGGCAGATATTCGCCATAGGGAACGAGATGGGCCTTGTCGTAGCGGGCGAGGATTCGGCCGCTCCGGTCGATCGCGAAGACGCTGTTGGTGGCGCTGGTCACGTCGCGCCCGTCCGGCGAGCGCCAGGTGACTCCGCCGGTGAGGAGCAGATCCTTGTCGCCGAGCATGGCCGCGACGTCGCGGCGAAGCTCGAGCATCTCGATGACATGGCCGGGGTCGCGAAGGCCGTTCTCGAGCGGCCGCGTCACCGCCGCTTCGGGCCAGAGCAGCAGGCGCGGCTCGCCCCCGCTGGCGGTGGAGAGGCGCTGCAGTCGCGCCATATTCTCCTGCCGGAAGCCTTCGCGCCATTTGTCCTGCTGGCCAATGTTGGGCTGGACGATGCGAAGCGCCGGGCCGGCCGGGCCGGGGGGGGCGCCGCCGGCGAGCCAGCCCGCGAGGCTGAGCGCCGCGAGTCCCGCCGCCGTCGCGGCGGCCGGACGCCAGCGCCGGAGGCCGAGGAGGAGCAGAACTCCCGCGCTCGCTGCCGCGGCGCCGGACAGGCCGTAGGTGCCGACGAGCCGCGCCGAGTAAGACATGGGAGTGGGCAGGACGGCCGCTCCGGCCGGGTTCCAGGCGAAGCCGGTGAACAAGGTGGCGCGAAGCCATTCGGTGACGATCCAGGCGGCGGCGAAGACGAGGACGAGGCGAAGATCGTCTTTCCGTCCCCAGCGCCAGGCGAGGCCGGCCGCGGCCGCCGGATAGACGGCGAGGTAGAGCGCGAGCAGGACCACCGCGAGATAGCCCAGCGAGGGCGGCATCTCGGCCTGATAGGTGAAGGCGGTGGCGATCCAGTTCAGGCCGAGGATGAAATGCCCGACCCCGAACCACCAGCCGCGGGCGAGGGCGCTGCGCAGCCCGGGCGCCTGCCGGACGAGCCCGAGCAGCAAAGCGAACGCGGCCAGGGTCAGCGGCCACAAGCCGATCGGCTCGAAGCCGCAGGCCGCGGCGAGGCCGGCGAGGAAGGAATAAGCAAGGGGCTTCACTGGCCGCTCCATCGCCGGAAACCCGCGAATTTACAATCCACCGAAACCGAACGGAGTGGATGGCTGAACCCGGCTCACGCCTCTACAATAGCGCCATGGCCCTTCCCCCCTTCCACCTCGCCTTCCCGGTCCACGATCTCGACTCCGCGCGAGCCTTTTACGGCGGGCTGCTCGGCTGCCCGGAGGGGCGGAGCGCCGACGACTGGATCGACTTCGATTTCTTCGGCCACCAGATCGTCGCCCATCTCGATCCGGCGATGGCGCCTCGGCGGCATAGCAATCCGGTCGACGGCCACGACGTGCCGGTGCCGCATTTCGGAGCGGTGCTCGACATGGCGGCCTGGGAGGCGATGGCGAAGCGGCTGAGGGAGGCGGGCACCGACTTCGTCATCGAGCCCGCCATCCGCTTCCGAGGCGAGCCCGGCGAGCAGGCGACGATGTTCTTCCTCGACCCCTCCGGCAACGCGCTCGAGATCAAGGCCATGGCCAAGCCGGACAATCTGTTCGCGAAGTAGCGTCTAAAATCCTCCCCGGCATTTGCCGGGGAGGGGGACCGGGCGAAGCCTGGTGGAGGGGTTCTTACGAACTCTGAAGAACCCCTCCACCGCGCTTCGCGCGGTCCCCCTCCCCCGGAAATCCGGGGGAGGATTTTCTATTCCGCCGCCGCCAGCGTCTCGCTCCGTTCCTCGGCAAACCAGGCGATCGTCGCCTCGAGACCTTCCTCCAGCGCCACCTTCGGCTCCCAGCCGAGCAGCGCTTTGGCGCGGGCGATGTCGGGCTTGCGGCGGCGGGGATCGTCGACGGGCAAGGCGCGCTGGACGACGGCCGAGGCCGAGCCGGTGAGGCGGAGCACGCGAGCGACCAGGTCGTGAACGTCGACCTCGTGCGGATTGCCCAGATTGACGGGGCCGTCGGCGACATCGCTCTCCATCAGCCGGATCAGCCCGTCGACCATGTCGGCGACGTAGCAGAAGCTTCGCGTCTGGCGGCCGTCGCCGTAGACGGTGACATTCTCGCCGGCGAGCGCCTGGCAGACGAAATTGGCCACCACCCGCCCGTCGTCCGGACGCATCCGCGGACCGTAGGTGTTGAACATCCTCGCCACCCGGACGTCGGCCCGGCCGAGCCGCTGGAAGTCGAAGGCCAGGGCCTCCGCCGCCCTTTTCCCTTCGTCGTAGCAGGCGCGAGGGCCGGTGCAGCTGACCGAGCCCCGATAGGACTCGGACTGGGGATGGACCTCCGGATCGCCATAGACTTCGCTGGTCGAGCTGAGCAGCAGCCGAGCGCCGATCTCCTCCGCCAGCCGGAGCAGGTTGCGGGTGCCGAGCACGTTGGTCAGCATCGTATGCTCCGGATCCGCCTGGTAATGAGACGGCGAGGCGGCGCAGGCGAGATTGTAGATCCGGGTCGGGCGGGCGCGGGCGATCTGGGCCGGCAGGGGATCGATGACGTCGGCCTCGACCAGCTCGAAGCCCGGCTCGCGCTCCAGGTGCCGAAGATTGTGCCGCCGGCCGGTGCGGAAGCTGTCGAGGCAGATGACCCGGGCGCCCGACGCGAGGAGCGAATCGACGAGATGCGAGCCGATGAACCCGGCGCCGCCGGCGACCAGCGCGATCTCCTTGCCCTTGGCGATTGTCACGGACCGGCTTCCTCGGATCAGCTTCGACGTCCGCGGGTCATCCGCGCGGATCGTCACGCCGTACGCCGATTCAGGCCTTCGATGTAAGCCTAGGCCGCCCGCGCCGCCGCCAGCACCGGTCCGCGCACGGCCGGAAGCAGGCCGCGGTAGAGATGGGCCATCTGCGCGGCCATCGCGTCGGGCGTGTAGCGCGCCGCCCGTTCCCGAGCCGCCCGGCCCAGCACCGCCCGTTCGAAATCGTCGCCGGCGAGGTCGCCGATCGCCCGGGCGAAGCCGTCCTCGTCGCTCGGGTCGACGAAGATCGCGACCTCGTCCCACAATTCGCGGAAGGTGGGAATGTCGGAGAGGATGAGCGCGCAGCCGGCCGAGGCGGCGTCGAGAACGGCGGGCCCGAATGGCTCGTACAGGGCCGCGGAGACGAAGACCGGTCGGGCCGAGAGCCAGCGGCCCAGCTCCGCCTCGTCGAGCGGGCCGAGGCAATGGATGTTGTCGAACATGACCGCGCCGCCGTTCGGACCGGCGAGCGGGCCGGCGGCCCGGACCGGAATGCCGATGCGGCCGGCGGCGGCGTCGAGCAGGCCGAGATTCTTGCCTTCGTCCCAAAGCCGCCCGGCGGTGAGCACGAAATCGTGCGGCATCCCGCTCGGCTCGGCCAGCGGCGTGCGGCCGTAGTGGACGGTGCGCGGAGTCGCCTTCAGACGATAGCGCCGCTCGACCGCCGCGCCGAAGGCGGCGGACGGAGCGACCACCTCGTCGGCCGAGTCGAGGCCGCGCGCGACCAGGTCGGTGCGCCAGGCGAAGTCGCCCGGAAGCTCGCTGCCCTGCACCGTCTCCCACCAGGTGGCGACGCAGCTGTGGAGAATTGCGACGACCGGCTGGCCGAAATTGGCGAGCGCGGCGAGCGCCGGCCTGTTGAGCTGGACGACGTCCGCTCCGATCTGGTCGGCGAGGCCGGCGAGCGCCTGCGCCGCCCGGACCAGCGACGCCTCGTCCTCGGCGGCGCGGTCGAGGGCGAGGCCGGTGTCGACGAGCCGAAGCCCCGGAATCGCGGCGGCGGCCCGGATCTGCTCGCCGCTCGCGGCCGGGCCGGTCAGGGCGAGGATCGATTCGTGGCCGAGGCGGGAAAGGCCGCGGGCGAGGTCCAGGCTGTACCGCCACTCCGGCAGGGCGGGATCGGCGTCGATCAGGATGCGGAGGGCGGAACCGTGCCGGCCGCCGCGCGCGGGAAGGCCGATTGGCGAACGATTGGTCACGTCAGGGGCTCCCCCAGCTTCTCCACGCCAACACACCGGCGCGAGACTTGTTCCTGGGAGCCTGCCCGGCCCTCCTGCTTATTCCCGTTCCTTCAAGGCGTTAATTGCGGTAGGGGGTCGCGCTGAAGCTTGCGCTCGAGTTCCTGGCGAGGCAGTCGGCCCCGCATGGACATCCTCCAGCGCCTCGGAGTATAGTCAAAACCTATGCATTTTTCAGACTTCCGCGCGCGCCCGGGCGCGCGCTTCGCCCCCAGCCGGTCTGACCGCCAAGCGGCCGCCGCCCGATGAGCCTTCATGACCCCAAGGCGATCAACATCGCCATCGTCGGCGTCGGCAATTGCGCGAGCTCGCTCGTGCAGGGCCTCGCCCATTACCAGAATGGCGGCGCCAACGACCAGATCGGGCTGATGCACTGGGATCTGGGCGGCTACCGGCCCAAGGACATCAAGCTCGTCGCCGCCTGGGACATCGACCGCCGCAAGGTCGGCAAGGACGTCGCCGGGGCGATCTTCGAGAAGCCCAATTGCACCGCCATCTTCTGTGACCATGTGCCGCAGAGCGAGGTCACGGTGGAGATGGGCCGGGTCCTCGACGGCTATTCCGAACATATGGCCGAATGGCCGGACGACCGCACCTTCCTTCCCGCCGATCTGCCGCAGCCTGAGAAAGCGGACGTCGTCCAGCGGCTGAAGGAGACGAGGACCGACGTCCTCCTCAACTATCTGCCGGTGGGCAGCCAGGAGGCGACCGAATTCTACGCCGAATGCGCGCTCGAGGCGGGCGTGGCCTTCGTCAACAACATCCCGGTGTTCATCGCCTCGGACGAAGCCTGGGCGGAGCGCTTCCGCAAGGCCGGGGTCCCGATCATCGGCGACGACATCAAGGCCCAATTGGGCGCCACCATCGTCCACCGCGTGCTCACCGATCTGTTCAGGAAGCGCGGAGTCCGGCTCGAGCGCACCTACCAGCTCAACACCGGCGGCAATACCGACTTCCTCAACATGTCGAACCGCAAGCGGCTCGCCTCCAAGAAGATCTCGAAGACCGAGGCGGTCCAGTCGGTCGCCGAGCGCCGCATCGACGACGACAACATCCATGTCGGACCGTCCGATTACGTCGCCTGGCAGAACGACAACACGGTCTGCTTCCTGAGGATGGAGGGCTCGATGTTCGGCGGCGTGCCGATGAACCTCGAGATGCGCCTCTCGGTCGAGGACAGCCCCAATTCGGCCGGAGTCGCGATCGACATGATCCGCTGCGCCAAGATCGCCAAGGACCGCGGCCTGGCCGGTCCGGTGCACCCGGCCGCCGCCTATTTCTGCAAGCACCCCCCGGTGCAGACCACCGACGACGAGGCCCACGAGGCCCTGGAGCGGTTCATCAGGGGCTGAGATCCTCCCCATCGCAAGATGGGGAGGGGGACCCCGCGTAGCGGGGTGGAGGGGTAATTGGCGCAGGCCTTCGCCGTCTCGCGCCAGACCCTCGGTTCCCTCGGCATTTACCCCTCCACCATGCTTCGCATGGTCCCCCTCCCCATGCTGTGCATGGGGAGGATCAGGAGGCCCGCCCGTACCGCCCGTCGACATAGACCAGCGGATCCACATCCCCCCGCACCTGCACCTCCTCGACCTCGCCGACGAAGATCGAGTGGGTGCCATAGGGGAAATGCCGGATGCGCCGGCACAATATCGCCGCCTGGGCGTCGGCGAGCCGGGGCGGG
>JBEVDE010000428.1:0-12261 GCA_040514175.1 Allosphingosinicella sp.
TACCGGCGACCTCAACCCGAAGCTGCTCGAGCTTCCGGCCGAGGCCGGCGGCGCCCCCGACGGCGGCGCCGAGGGCCGCGCCTTCGTCTCCGACAAGGCGCGCTGGCCCGCCGGGCTGACGCCGCGAAGAGCCCCGATCTAGACCGCAAGGAGCAGTCCCCCAAGCATTTCCACCCCATCGATCAAGGAGAGTCAGATGCCCACGTTTGATCCATGCTGCGTCGCGGCCGTCGAGAATATGGGAGCCAAGCTCTGCGACTGGGATACCGTTTGTCTGCCGATCCAGCAGCAGCTCAATTTCTATTGCAAGAACCAGGGCCAGAATCCCTGCTCCCCCATGCCGCAGATCCCCGGCGGGCAAATCTGCTATTGCTGCTGTTCCTGCTTCGCCTACGACACCCCGATCGAGATGTCGCCGAACGAGTTCGTGATGGTCCAGGATATCGTCGCCGACGTCGACGAGATCCTGGCCGGATCCTACAGCGCCGGCGGAGGCGCGGCGGTCTGGGTGCCGCGCGTGGTCGATTATTCGGGCGGCATCTCTGCCGGGCCGGGCGAAGGCGAGCTCGAATTCGACTATATGTATTATATCACCTACCAGGTGGAGGACGGCTCAGAGCCGCCGCAATTCATGATCACGACGGTCGACCATCTGTTCCTGCGCCCGGACGGCCGGGTGACTCCGGTTCAGTATCTCGTCCCCGACGACAAGGTCGTCAGGGCGCACGGCGGGCTGTGCACGGTGAGGTTCGTGGTGCCCGCGCGTTATCGCGGCGGCCTGCACCACCTTTCGTTCGACGGCTTCAACAACGAGACCCTCGACGGCCACCTGCTCAGCGCCAACGGCGTGGTCACCGCCGATTATTCGGTCCAGCTCGCCTATTCGTCGGGCGATCTCAATCCCGAGCTGCTCGACCTGCCGCCCGAGACGAACGCACGTGCATCCGAGCGCGCCTATCAGGCCCGCCATGCCAGCGAGGAGTCGATCGCCTTCGTCGCCGACAAGACGCTTTGGCCGCTGGGCATGACCCCGGTCGCGTCTGAGCCGATGGTCAACATACCCAGCTATGCGAAAAGCTTCCTGACCCAGGCGCAAGGAGAGGACGTCCAGACCAACGCGCCGATAATACCGCTCGACAACACCATGAACGTCACCGCGGCCCTGTGGCTCTACAAAGTCTACGGAGCCTTTTTCCCCGGGCCGATCTACCTGGTGGACTGGCAGAACGACCTGCCCAACGGTTACACATGGGAGGTCAATCGCCAGCGCTTCATCCTGATCACGGGCGGCATGCTCCGGATCCAGAAGTTCAACCAGGAAGGCCTGTCGGTGGTGATCGCGCACCTCATCTCGGTCGCCGAAGGCGTCGCCTGCGTCGGGCCGGCGGATTATGACGCCGTCTTCGCGAAGATGCGCACCGTGTGGCGCAACGAGTATTATTTCGCCAGCTTCACGGCAGGCTTCGACCAGGTGAAGGCGCTGTTCAGCTACGTCAGCCCCGAGCATTCCGGCGAAAATCCGGCAGACATCTGCGCGCAACCCGCGCTCGATTGCCGCCTGCGCGCCATGGAGGCCGCGTCGACCATGTTCCCGCTCCCCGAATGCGCAGACCCGGACAGCTATTTCGGTGTGGTCGGCGCCCTGGCCGGCCGCAACATCCGCTACGTCTCCGTGAGGTTCAACCGCCCCGTCAACCTCGAGAGCGCCCAGACCACCGACAATTATACGATCTCGGGCGGCACCAGCTCCGGGGGAGTGTCCATCGAGGAGGCCCAGGTCTCGCGGGCGGACCCGAGCGTGGTACGCCTGACGACCGGCGGGCTCCAGCCGAGCAGCGACTATCTGGTGACGGTCGCCAACGTCCTCTCCGAGGCGGAGACGCCGATCAACCCCGCCCATGCCAGCGCGGATTTCCGCACCGCCGAGGCCCCGATTTCGGGAGAGACGAAATGACGATCTCGTTCGAGACCCTGCGCGAGGCGTCGACCCCCGCCGAAGCGCGCGCCGCGCTCGGCGAATTCCTGGGGCTGGACGCGCCGGTTCCGGCCGGAGTCCTGGGCCACGCCTTTGCCGACCAATATTATCGGCACAATCTGATCCTCAGCCGCAACCGGCCGGAGTTGCTGCAGCGCCTTCTGAAGCATCCGCGCAATGTCGAGTTCGAGGCGGCGGCGGAGGATGAGGCGGCCGAGGCCGCGGCGGCCGGAGGACGGGAGGAGAGCACGGCCAGGCTCGGCGCCAAGGCCGGACTGGCGCTCTATGCCTGGGCGAAGAGCGGCTTCGCGATGCTCGACCAGGAGGCGTTCGAGGCGCGCTTCGCCGCCTGCGAGGGCTGCGACCAGCTCCGGGCGCCGCCCGAGAAGTGGATCTACAAGCTGACCGCGAGCAAGCGGGGCGACCCGCGCGTCTGCGGCGCCTGCGGCTGCGTCGCCGCGCGCAAGGCGCGACTTGCCTCGGAAAGCTGCCCGCTGGCCGATCCCGCCGATCCGGCGCTGACCCGGTGGGGCGAGCCGGTCCGGCCGAAGGCGCCGGCGGGCCAGTGAGGCGGGCGCGGTGACCCGCCGGCCCGCGCCTCCGAGCCCCGGCCCCGGAAGCCGGGCATCATGACCCCGGACATCGCGCCGCTACCGATGACGCCGCCCGACGCCGAAGCGCGCTCGGGCGGCGGCATATCGATCGCCGCGGCCCGGATCGAGACCCCGAAGGGGGGAGGCGCGCTCGCCGGGCTCGGCCAGCAGCTGGAGCACAATCCTTTCGACGGCGCGGCGAGGTTCGATATCCCGATCCCGACGCCCACTCCGCGCGGGGTCTCTCCGGCCTTGGCGCTGACCTACGCCTCCGGCGCCGGCAACGGTCCGTTCGGCATGGGTTTCGACATGACGGTGCCGCGGTTCGCCCGGCGCAGCGCGACCTTCGGAATCCCGCGCTACGACGAGACCGACCGATTCACCCATTCCGAGCAGGGCACGCTCGTCCCCAAGCTGGATTCCGAGGGCAAGCCCGAGTCGAGGCTCGAACCGCCGGGCGACCCCGTCTGGCGGGTCGGCACCTGGCTGCCGCGCATCGAAGGCGCCTTCGCCCGGATCGAGCAGTGGCAGCGGCTCAGCGACGGCATCTCGAACTGGCGGGTTCAGACCAATGCCAACGCGACTCACTATTACGGCCAGTCGGACCAAGGCAGGATCCACGATCCCGCCGCGCCGGCGCGGGTCGCCGAATGGCTTCTCGAGGAGACGGTCGACGCTCTCGGCAACCGGACCCGCTATGCCTATCGCGCGGCGGCGGCGGAGGTTGACCGGGAGCTGACCTCGAACCGCTATCTCG
This sequence comes from Allosphingosinicella sp., assembly GCA_040514175.1. Lineage (GTDB taxonomy): Bacteria > Pseudomonadota > Alphaproteobacteria > Sphingomonadales > Sphingomonadaceae > Allosphingosinicella. Next base: position 3,326 of record JBEVDE010000428.1, read on the forward strand.
CCGAGATCGCCTTCGGCAATTTCGAGCATGGCGGCGACGAAAAGTTCAACGTCCGAGTCGTTCTCGATTATGGCGACCATGCGGGCGAGACGCCCGGCCCGGACCCCGCCGGAACGCCGCCGGCGCGCCCCGATCCCTTCTCCTCCTACGTCACCGGCTTCGAGGTGCGCACTTTGTGGCGATGTCGCCGGCTGCTGGTCTACACGACCCATCCGGACCTATTCGACTGCACGCCGGTGCTCACCCGCGCCCTGACGCTGACCTATGGCGAAGGGCTCACCGGCCTCTCGATGCTCTCGCGCGTCGAGCAGCGCGGCTACCGCAAGGGCGAGGATGGAAGCTATATCCAGGAGGACATGCCACCGCTCGCCCTCGGCTTCACGCCGTTCGAGCCGGGCGGCGGGGAATATGCCGAGCTGGCGGTGGCCGGCGGCGGCATCGTCCCCGGAGGAATCGGCGACGGCCGCTATCTGCTGACCGACCTCGACGGCGAGGGATTGCCCGGCATCCTGTTCAGCTCCAGCGGGCAGACGCTCTACTGGCCGCCGCTCGGCGACGGGCGCTACGGAGCGCCGGTCACGCCCGAGCGCTTCCCGAGCTTCCGCGACCTGGACGGCCAGATTCTCACCTTGACCTCACTCGCCGCCAACGGCCGCCAGGACCTGGTTTGCACGGCGCGCGGGCGCGCCGGCTATTTCGAACTGGAGCCGTCCGGCCGGTCCGAGCCGGTGAACGCGACCACCGCCTGGGCCGGCTTCCGCCCGTTCGAGGCGGTTCCATCGGCCTACGGCTCCGATGCCGGAGCGCTGATCTCGCTCAATGGCGACGGCCGAGCGGACTTCCTGGAGACCCAGGCGCCGGTGCTGCGTTGCTACCCCTCGCTCGGCACCCGGGGCTTCGGCCCGGCAGACCTCGCCTTCATGCCGGAAAGCTATCCGCCGGCGCCGAGCGGCACCGCGAAACAGGCCGACACCTTCGCCGACATGTTCGGCGACGGCCTGTCGCACCGCGTGCGCGTCGCGCAAGGCCGGGTCGAATGCTGGCCGGATCTCGGTTACGGCAGGTTCGGAGTCCGGGTCTCGCTCGCCAATGCGCCGCATTATGACGGCGGGCTCGACTCGGCGCGGCTGTTTTTCGCCGACCTCGACGGCTCGGGGCCCGCCGACCTGATCTACGCGACCCCGGACGCGCTGCTGATCCACTTCAACCTCAGCGGCAACGGGTTCAGCGAGCCTCTCGTCCTGCCGCTCCCCGCCCCGTTCGATTCGGCGAGCCAGATCGACTTCGCCGACATTTACGGGACCGGCGCCACCTGCCTCGTCTTCACCCGGCTCGAGCCCGAAGTCAGGCATTATGTCTATGCCTTCGCCGGGACGACCAAGCCCTACCTCCTGGCCACGCTCGACGACTCGATGGGCGGCTCGACGCGCTGCGCCTACACGACCTCCGTGCAGGAATATCTGCGCGACAAGAGGGCCGGCCGGACCTGGCTCACCCAGACCTATTTTCCGGTGCAGGTGGTGGCCGAGTTCGAGGCCACGGACGCGATCGCGAAGGCGCGTAACGTCAAGCGCTTCGCCTATCATGACGGCTATTATGATCCCGCGCTCAAGCAGTTCCAGGGGTTCGGCGAGGTCGAAAGCTGGGACAGCGAGACGTTCGAGGAGAGGGCGGAGGCGGTCCGCTCCGGCCGGACGGACCTCGACGCGCTGTCCGCCACCGAGTTCGCTCCGGTCGCCTACGTACGCGCCTGGTTCCACACCGGCGCCTTCGTCGAGGCGGAGGCGATCGAGCGCCAGTATCGCGCGGCCTTCTGGCAAGGCGATCCGGACGCACCCCTGCTGCCGGAGCAATGGATCGCGCCGGAGATCGGGGCCGGCGCGACGGCGACCCTTCGCCAGGCTTATGCCGCGCTTGGCGGCCATCCGATCCGAAGCGAGGTCTACGGCCTGGACGGCAGTTTGCTCGAAGCGACACCCTACAACGTCTCGCAGACGACGACCGGCGTGCGCCTCGTCCAGCCGAAGGGATCCAACACCAATGCGGTCGTGCAGGCTTTTGCCCGCGAGCAGCTGGTCGCCCATTACGAGCGCGACGCCGCCGATCCGCGAATCGCCCATGATTTCGTTCTTGCCCAGGACGAATATGGCGATGTGACGCGCAGCTGCTCCGTCGCCTATGTCAGACGGCCGGGGCCGGCGGACGGCCCCTGGCCCTATCCCGAGCAGGAGGAGATCTGCGTCACCGCGCGCGAGACCGCTTATGTCGTGCATCCCGGCGATGCGGCCGAGCCCTGGCGCTGGATCGGTCAGCAGGCCCAGGAGCAGGCCTATGAGCTGGCCGGAGTCGCGCCCGAGGGCCGCTATTTCAGCTTCGACGAGATCGCGGGCCAGTGCGCCGCGGCACTCGCCGATCCGATCCCTTACGGCCAGCCCTTCAGCGGCGGCCGGCGCGAGGCGCGGCTCTTCGCCTGGGCGCGCAGCTATTATTGGAATGCCGAGCAGAGCGCCCCCCTGCCGCTTGGCGGGACGGCCGCCCGAGGCCTTGCTCACCATGGCGAGGCGGCGGCGATGACTCCCGGGCTGGTGCGGGAGGCTTATGGGGATTCGGTGCCGGAGGCGGCCATTGTCGCCGCCGGCTATGTCCTCGATTCGGGCTATTGGTGGAATCGCGGGCTGATCCAATATTACGAAACGCGCAAAGGAGGCTTCTCGCAGCCCTGCCGGACCGACGGGCTGTTCGACGGAGTGGCCGAGGACAGCCCGCTCAACCCGACCACTCTCACCGCCTATGATGAACCGGCGCTCTACGTCACCGCGGTTTCGCGAATTGCCTCGGGGACCGACGGGGTCGCCGAGATCGTGCTCACCTCCACGGTCGTGACCGACTATCAGGCCGGCCAGCCGGCGCGGATCACCGACCCCAACGGCACTTCGACCGAGCTTGCCTATTCGCCGCTCGGCCTGGTCGTCGCGACCGCCCTGCTCGGCGAGATCGACGGCGAAGCGGCGGGCGACCTGCCGCTGGCCACCCGCACGCCGACGCCGGCGCCGACCCTGGCCGCCATCGTCGCGGATCCGGCCGCCTTCCTCCAGGGAAGCACTTCCTACCATTATTACGACCTCCTTTCCTGGGCGGCCCGGCGCCAGCCGGTGGCGGCGATAGGGGTGACCCGACAGCGCCACGTCCACCAGCTTCCCGAAGGGGAGGCGAGCCTGCTGCCGATCGCGATCGCCTATCGTGACGGCGGCGGCCGGGACGTGGAGGCGCGCAACGCCTGCGGACCCGAGTCGGCCGGCGGGGCGGATCGCTGGGCGGTGTCGGGCAAGGTGCGCCTCGACAACAAGGCCGAGCCGATCGAAGCTTATGCGCCCTTCTATGCCGCCTCCTTCGCTTATGGCGACGACACGCCCGTCGACGGCGCGCCGCTGTCGCCCGAAGTGACCCGCTACGACGCACTGGGCCGGCCCCTCCTCGAGATCACGGCGGCCGGTTTCCTGCGCCGCCAGGCCTATGGCGCGTGGACGAACATCGTCTGGGACGAGAACGACACCGTCCTCGATTCTCCTTACTACGCGGCGTTCCCCGCCGATCCGACGACCCCGGAGGAGAAGCGGGAAGCGGCGGCGCTCGCGCAGGCGGTTCGCGATTACAACACGCCGACCCGCACCTGCATGGACCCCGCGGGCGGCACGATCCGAATCGTCGCCTCCAATCTCGGCGCGATCACTCCGGACACGCTGGCTCCGGCCGTGGCCGGCCAGCCGATCACCGCTCAGCAATTGTGGGATCGGCTGGTCGCCGACGGCTATCTGGCGCCGGCGGTCGAGATCGAGGGCGCGGCTTTCGCGACGCCGCGGCTCGAGCCCTATGACCGCCGTTTCCAGCAGGCCTTCTCCGCGGCCTATGGCGCGGTCGCGGCACCGGCGCTCGACATCCTCAAGGAGACTAAGCTCACCACCCACAATGGGCTCGACATCCAGGGCAATATCGTCCGGCTGGCGGATCCGCGCCTCTTCTATGGCGCGGTCACCGGCGGCGCCGACTCCGCCAATTTCATCCGCGTGCTGGACATGGCCGCCAATGTGCTGCGCTCGGACGACGCGGACTCGGGCCTCGGCCTCGCGCTGGAGGACGTCTTCGGCAACGAACTGCTCACCAGGGATGGCCGAGGCATGGTCACGGCCACGAGCTACGACCGCCTCGCCCGGCCCCTTCGGGTCGAGGCGACGGTTCCGGAAGGCGAGGTGGCGGTCACCCGGCTGGCCGAGCTGTTCGTCTACGGCGAGTCCCATCCCGATCCCGCCGCGCGCAATTTGAAGGGCCAGCTCTGGAAGGGCTTCGACGATGCGGGCCTGGAGACCACCGACACTTACGACCTGGCCGGCAACGCGCTGACCCGAGCGCGCCAGATAAGGCGAGACTACAGGCAGCCCGCCGACTGGACCGGCGCCGCGATCGCCGCGGTCGAAGCGGAGGCGGCGTTCGTCACCGCGCTCGAGTTCGACGCGGAGCAGAGCCGAATCTTCGAGCGTACACCCGACGGAAGCGTCACCCGCTACGCCTTCGACCTCGCCGGCCGGATCGCCGGGGTCGTCGTCGAGGCGCAGGGCGAGACGGCGGCGCGCACGATCGTCGCCGGGGCGGACTACAGCGCCTTCGGGGCAAGGCTGCGCATCGCCTACGGCAATGGCGTGGTCACCGAGAATCGCTACGCCCATGACACCCAGCGGCTCGCCACGGTGACCAGCACCGGTCCCGCCGGCGCGGTGATCGAGGACGTCGCCTACACCTACGACCCCGTCGGCAACGTCACCGAGAAAGTCGACCGGTCGTGGGAGACGGTGTTCTCCAACAATCGGCAGGTCGAACCTTCCTCCACCTACGGTTACGATCCGCTCTACCGCCTGCGCCGAGCGACCGGGCGGCAGCAGGCCGGGGCCAGCGCGACCGGCGCGCCGCGGGTCCTGCCCTTCGGCCCCGCCGCCCCCGCGGACCAGGCGCAGCTCGAGAACTATGTCGAGGATTTCATTTATGACGACGGCGGCAACATGGTTCGGCTGCACCATGAGGCACCGCTCGGCGGCTGGACGACCTTGACCCCGGTCGACGCCGCGTCGAACCGGCTTGCCGGGGTCCCTTACGACCCCGCCGGCAACCAGCTCGCGCTCGACTCGACGCTGCTCGGCTGGGGCTTTCAGGGCTGGCTCGCCTCGGCGACCCTGGTGACTCGCGAGTCGGGCGACCACGACAGCGAGCATTATCTCTACGACGGCGGCGGCGAACGGGTGGTCCGGGTCACCCGGCGGCTCAAGCAGGCGGCAGGCGAGCAGGCGCCGGCCTTCTACGAAATCGCCGAAACGCTGTTCCTCGGCGATTACGAGCGGACTCGGATCTATCAGGAAAGCGGCGGCGGGGAGCCGGCGCCGCTGTCCGCAAGCGAGGCCCTCACCATCCCGGACTCGGACGGCCATTTCTGCGTGATCGAGCGCGACGCCGTCCAGGCCAGGAGCCGGAGCGCCGCCGGCACGGGCCAGTGGCGGGGCCGCTTCCTGCTCGCCAACCAGGTGTCGTCGGTCACTCAGGAGATTGACGATGCCGGAGCGCGAATCCTCTATCGCGAATATTGTCCCTACGGCGCGACCGCCTTCGTCGCCGCCAGGGACCCCGGCGAGGCCGCGGCCGGCAAGTTCCGCTTCGCCGGGAAGAGATGCGACGACGCCACCGGCCTTTATTATTTCGGCCTGCGCTATTACCCGCTCCGGCTCGCGCGCTGGCTCAGCCCCGATCCGGCGGGGACGATCGACGGCCCCAATCTCTATGCCTATGTCGAAGGCAATCCGGTCTCGTTCGAGGATCCCACCGGCCTCGGCAAGCAGAGCAAATATATCTACGTCCACGGCCGCAAGGTGCGGAAGCCGCAGCCGCATTCGGCGCTTCACATCAGGAGCGAGGCGCTCGGCAAGACGATCGCCCAGGAGATCGTTGCCTCGGCGACCGACGAGACGGCGCGCCTGCAGAAGCTCGAGGCCGACATCGGGCTCGAGCAGGCCGGCGCCGGACTGGATGTGCATGACGTGAGCAAGGTGGACGATGCGATCATCGCCGGAATGAAGGGCGACAAGAAGGCTTTCGCGACCGCCTATCGCGCGGCGCTGCCCGGCATGGACGAGCAGATTTCGACCGCGACCATGTTCAATATCGCGAAGGGCGCCGGAAAGGTGGCGATGACGGCGTCGCAGCTCGAGCAGTTCAAGATCACGTTCAGGATCGCGTCGCGGCTCCGCATGCCGACCGGCGACAGCGGCTATTCGACCAGCAAGGGGCTCGCCCAGCACCCGACCGCGTCGGGCGAGCAGATGTTCGGCCCCATCGGCAAGAACCATGCTTATTGGGACCGGTTGCGGCGTGAGGACGTCGTCGATGAGGGCGAAACCACCGCGAGCACGGGCGTGAACCGGATGCTCGCGATGATCGCCGAAGCCGGTCGGCACTCGCTGAGCTTCGGCATCGCCCCGGCCCGGGCCCGGAGGGTCATCCCGCTCGCCATCGCCGGAAAGAAGCGCTTGAGGCGGCAGATGATTCGGCGCGAGGGCATCAAGCGCATCGTGCTCAGGGTGCAGGGCGTGGATCCCGCCACCCATCCCACGCAGAGGAGGCATCGGCGCTGGAAGACCAACGACCGGTACCGCTCGCTAAGCCCGTCGCGCTGAGGCGGGACGCCGGATAGGTGGGCCCGAAAAGCCTTGGAGCACAACCTTCGATGCGCCTCGGAAGGCCGCATCGAGGAGATCCTGAACGTCGCCGCCAAGTACCTTCCGATGCTCGTCGAGGGTAACCTCCTGACACTATCCGGCGGGAGTCGAGAAAAGGTCGTGAAAAAGGTGGGCGTGATCGGCCTGGCGCGCTTGATGGTCTTACCCGCCGAACTCGGCTTCGCGATGAAGCAGCCTCCCCGGCGCGCGGGGCGTGCTGTTTTCAAGTTAGGCATTCGTCTGATTGGATGCGGCTGGTCTCGTGTCGATCTTGTCGAACCAGGGATGATTCCAGCGCTTCGACAGCAGGCGGGAATACCGGCCTGAGTTCAGCCTGCCGCAGTGGTCAATATATTGTCACGTCCGCGCAAAGGAAGCGAAAACCGGCAGGTCCGGCGCGGTTTCTCTGAAATGGACCGATTTGTGCTTTCCCCGGTCCGACTTGTGAGGCACAATCAAGACTCGGACGCCCGCGTGGACCTTTCCACACGACTCGCTGCGAGACGCCGCCTGTACGCACTTCTGCGAGCCATCTTGGGGCCAGAGGGGTGGCGTCTTGGGGGCGAAATTCTGTTTCTTCACGGATGTAGACCGGCTTGCGGTCCAAGATCCAACCCAGAGCTTCGGTCCGGTGAGCGGAAACGAGACCGCCCAATTCCGAGTGACAGATCTTCACAATGCCGCCAATCCTTCCCCTTCCGCGCTCGCCGATCAGCCCCGCGCCTATGCGATCTGTGACGGACTGCTGCGGGGTCAGCTGGACGATGAAGGGGGTCTAACGCTCATCCTCAAACCGGTTGAGCCGCCGCCTTTCGATTGCCCGTTCATTGCCTATTTTCTCTACAAGGGCATCGACCCTCGCAGCTTGCTGGATGGTGGCGGGCTGTGGCCGCTCATCCGGCTCAACGCCTCGGCCGATATCCCGCTGATCGATCAGATCGTAAAGGACTGGCCCAAGAACAACCTCACCGGCGATCCCACCCGCGAATGCCTGGGACTGCATCTCGATCCGGCGACGCCGGCAACGCCAGGCCTCAACCCGTCACTTTACGCGGGCGACCAACCTCTCGATCATCTGATCTACCAGGGTGACGGCCGCTTCCCGGCGCGGCCGGTGACGGCGGGCGACCGCCTCGGCAGCTTCCTCCCAACCCGTTTCGGCCTCGAGATCGTGGTCAGCCGGATCGGTCCCTCCGCCCGAATCGATTATGCGCGGAAGCGCGAGAATATCGTGTCCGCCGCTGCGCCCCCCGGCGCGACCGCGCCGAACGACAAGGCCGCCTTCCTCAACCGCCAGGCCCGTGAGGAAATTCTCGACTTCATCGATCCCTGCGCCTTCTGGGGCAGCTTCCATCTCGGCCGGCTGTGGGCCCATGGCGTCGGGCTCACCCGAAAAGTCGACGGGAGCGACGTCTATCGTAAGCTGCTTCGGGGCAGCGGCGGAGCGCCCAGGTTCGTCAACCACAACCGCGCCTATATCGATGTCAGGGACGACCACGGGCTTTCGATGAATTATTTCCGGGCGACCGGCGACGATGTGCGTCTCGCGCTCCCGCCGGCGCCGCAAAGCGCGCCCGTTCCTTATTACACGCACGGCTGGCCGAGCTTCTTCGTCGATCCGGCGCTGCTCCCGGCCACAGCGACGGGCGACTTCACCGAATGCGCTCTCGCTCTGCCCGCCGTGCCGGGTGCCCGGCCGACGATCTTCGTCTCGGTGGGCTATGCGGCAAAGCGCGGCGCTCTGGCCAACCTCGGCGATCGCGGCCGGTTCATCACCACGATCCCCGAGGCCGACGGTTTCCCACAGGATTCGACAGTCCTGCTGCCGGTTGCCCGCATCGGCTCGGCCGCGACGCTCCATGCCTGCTATTTGAAGCTTCACCAATTCCGGCGGGTGCCTCGCGCCGATCCGGGGTCGGTCCCGGCCGTCACCGAGATCTGGCCGTTCAATCAGGGCGTGAACGCCAATCTATTCCCTGTCCCCGGCGGCGAACCCTTTCCGCGCAAGACCGGCGGCTGCGCGATCCGGACCTTCACCGATCTCGTCTACATCGAACCGGCCCAGGGTCGCCCAGGCTGCGTCGCGCGGCCCGGAATTGCACGGGACAAGGACAATTTTATCCTCTTCCTGTTTCCGGTGGCCATCGCGGCGGCCGGCGGATCGCGACTTCCCCTGCCTAC
>JBEVDE010000024.1:0-4088 GCA_040514175.1 Allosphingosinicella sp.
CTCGTCTCGCGCGAGACGGTCAAGGCCGACGCCGCCTACCGGCTGTTCGACGTCCGCTGCCAGACGATCACCTGGGGGATCCTCGATTCCGGAATCCACCGCGATCACCCCGCCTTCAGGCGCCGCGATCCGAAACCCGGGCAAAGCCCGAGCCGGGTGATCCGGTCCTATGAGCTCGGCATCCTCCGGGCGTTGCTCAACTCCGCTTACGAGGACGCGCCCGCCGCCAATCCGGTCCTCAAGATCTGCATCGAGGGTTCCAAGCTGAAGCCGGCCGAGGCCGAGGCCTTCCTCGCCAAGGCCTATCAATCCTATCAGACCGAAATCCTCGACTGGTCGTCGATCGAGCCTTTGCTCCGGCTTGCCGAGCCGGGCGTCCCGACCGACGGCCACGGCACCCATGTCGCCGGGATCATCGGCGCCGACTGGGACGACGAGGACGGCAAGCCCTATGTCCGGGGCCTGTGCCCGGACATCCAGCTGATGGACTTCAGGATCATCGGCCAGGGGCTCGACGAAACCGAATTCGCCGTGCTCGGAGCGCTTCAGCTGGTTCGCTATCTGAACAGCCACAACCAGTATATCGTCGTCCACGGGGTCAATCTCAGCCTCGCCATCCCGCACAAGGTCGGAAGCTTCGCCTGCGGGCGGACTCCGGTCTGCATGGAGGCCGAGCGGCTGATCGGCGCCGGCATCACCGTCGTCGCCGCCGCCGGCAACGAGGGCTATCACGAATATCAGACCGCGGGCCCGGTGTTCCGCGGCTATGCGCAGGTGAGCATCACCGATCCCGGCAATGCCGACGGGGTGATCACCGTCGGCTCGACCCACAAATATGAGCCGCACGCTTACGGCATCTCCTATTTTTCGAGCCGGGGCCCGACCGCGGACGGGCGCATGAAGCCCGATCTGGTCGCGCCCGGCGAGCGCATCGAGAGCACCCTGCCGGACGGCGAGAAGGGCCCGCTCGAGGGCACCAGCCAGGCGGCGCCGCACGTCAGCGCGGCCGCGGCGATGCTGATGGCGCGCTATCCCGAGCTCAATCGCGAGCCGCGGCGGATCAAGCGGATATTGTGCGAGAGCGCCACCGACCTGGGCCGCGAGCGCGCTTTCCAGGGCCACGGCCTGCTCGACATATTGCGCGCGTTGCAATCGTTCTGACCGAGGGAGGCGAGAGATGGCCTATTTCACACTGGAAGCGCTGCCCGCCCGCTACGGCGACTGTCTGCTTCTCCACTACGGTGACGACGCCAAGCCCGGACTCGTCCTCATCGACGGCGGCCCCGGCAAGGTCTGGGAAAAGTCGCTCGAGCCGCGCCTCTCCGAGCTCGCCGCGGCGCGCGGACCGGCGTTCCGGATCAATCTGATGATGGTCAGCCATATCGACGACGACCATGTCGTCGGGCTGGTCGCCTTCACCAGCGCCTGGAAGGCGGAAAAGCAGGCCGGCCGGCCCTGGCCCTATCCGGTGCGCGAAGCCTGGCACAACAGCTTCGAACGAATCTCCAACGCCAGGGACATCAACGCCGTCACCGCGTCGGTCACCGCCTCGGCCGGGGCCGCCTCGATCGACGAGGTCGACCTCAAGGCGGCCGGTCTCGAGGATACGGAGGAACGCCGCGACGCCTTGAAGGTGCTTCAGAGCGTCGCCAAGGGCAAGGCGCTGCGCGACAATCTGGAGGCGCTTGCAGTGCCGACGAACACGGGTTTCGACGGCAATCTGGTCCGCCCCGGCAAGGGGCCCAGCGTCCCCTACAAGCTCGGGCCGGAGCTGAGCCTGCACATCGTCGCGCCGCTCCCCGACCAGCTCAATGCGCTTCAGAAGGAGTTCGCCAAGGAGCTCAAGCCCGACGCGGCGCTGGCGGCCTATACGGACGGTTCGGTTCCGAACCTTTCGAGCATCGCCGCGGTGGTGGTCTACAATGGAAAGAAGATCCTTCTCACCGGCGATGCGCGAGGGGATTATCTGCTGCAGGGGCTGAAACAGGAAGGCCAGCTCGACGCCGCCGGCAAGCTCCACCTCGACGTCTTCAAGCTTCCGCACCACGGCTCGGACCGAAATATCGACAAGGACTTCTTCCGCGACGTCACCGCCGACCATTATGTCGCCTCGGCCGACGGCACTTACATAAACCCGGACAGGCCGACCCTCGAGATGCTGATCGAATCCCGTCCGAAGGGGGATAACTACACCATCCATCTCACCTACGATGTCGGGGCGATCGACGCGCAACGCCGCAAGGAATGGGAGAAGGACCGCGACGATTGGGACGATTCGAAGCACGCGCTCGGCACCCTCTTCGCGGCGAAGGCGGCGGAGGGATATAGGTTCAAGGTGAGCGCGCCGCCGGCGGGCGGCCGCTGGCCGAAGATCGACCTGCTCGACCCGATCCCGGTCTAGGTCGAATCAGCCTCTCTCAATTCCTCCCCCGGGTTTCCGGGGGAGGGGGACCGCGCGAAGCGCGGTGGAGGGGTTCTGCGGAGTCGGAAAAGGCCCCTCCACCATGCTTCGCATGGTCCCCCTCCCCTGCCAATGCAGGGGAGGATTTGAGGCCCTAAGGCCCGACCCGCTCCGGATGCGCCGCCGCGAAGGCGTCGAGGCATTTGGCCTCGGCGTCCGCGCGCACCAGCGACGGATAATCGTCGAGCGGCACTTCGAAGCGGCGGGCGTTGAACAATTGCGGGACGAGGCAGAGATCGGCGAGGGTCGGCGCGTCGCCGAAGAGGAAGCGGCCCGCCCGCGGCGCCGCCATCGCCTCCAGCGCGGCCAGTCCCTCGCTCACCCAGTGGCGGTACCAGCTATCGCGGGCCTCCTGCGGCTGGCCGAGCGGACCCGACAGATATTTGAGGACGCGCAGATTGTTGAGCGGGTGGATGTCGCAGGCGACGGCAAGCGCCAGCGCCCGGACATGAGCGGCGTCGGCGGGATCGGCGGGAAGGAGGGCCGGTTCGGGACGCGTGGCCTCGAGATAGTCGATGATGGCGAGGCTCTGGACGAAGATGCGGCCGTCGATCTCGAGCGTCGGCACGAAACCCTGCGGGTTGATCGCCCGATAGTCCGGCCCCTTCTGCCCGCCCTCGAGCAGGTTGAGCGGGACGCTCTCGTAATCGATGCCCTTGAGGTTGAGCGCGATCCGCACCCGGTAGCTCGCGGAGGAGCGGAAATAGTCGAACAGGCGGGGTTTCGTCATGGGGCGCAGGCTAGGGCCGCCAGCCGCGCCGTCAATCATCCCTGCGCTTGCGCTGGCCCCGCCCGCCCGGTTACGTCGCGGCGAAGGAGCAAGCGACTTGGCCGAGACGATGACGAGAAAGACGGTCTTTTCCGGGGTCCAGCCGACCGGAGACCTTCATATCGGCAACCTCATCGGCGCGATCTCCCTGTGGGTGCGCGAGCAGGACAGGCACGACAACATCTTCTGCGTCGTCGACCTCCACGCCCTGACCGTGCCCGAGGCGATCACGGCCGAGCGGCTCCGGACCTTCAGCCTCGACGTCGCCGCCCTCTACGTCGCCTGCGGCATCGATCCGGACAGGTCGATCATCTTCCTGCAGAGCCAGGTGCGCCAGCATGCCGAGCTGGCCTGGATCCTCAATTGCGTCACCCCGATGGGGTGGATGAACAAGATGACCCAGTTCAAGTCGAAGACCGACAAGGGCGCGTCGGGCACCGTCGGCCTCTATTCCTACCCGATCCTCCAGGCGGCCGACATCCTGCTTTACCATACCCATCTCGTCCCCGTCGGCGAGGACCAGCGCCAGCATATCGAGATCACCCAGGACATAGCCGAACGGTTCGAGCGATTGTTCGGCTATCGGTTCACCCGGCCCGAGATCATGGTCCAGCAGGTCGGAGCGCGGGTGATGGGGCTCGACGATCCCGCGGCGAAGATGTCCAAGAGCTCGACCAACCCGAAGCACGCCATCTCGATCCTCGATTCGCCCCCGGTCATTCTGAAGAAGCTCAAGTCCGCCAAGACCGACAGCCGAACCGCGGTCGACGCGGCCGATCCCGGCGCCGGCGTGAGCAACCTGCTCACCATCTACCACGCCTTCGCCGGAGGCAGCTGGGACGAGGCCCTGAGGCGCTT
>JBEVDE010000274.1:0-5011 GCA_040514175.1 Allosphingosinicella sp.
GAGATCTGGACCGGCTTCTTCTCCTGGTCGAGCGCGCCGGCCTTGCTGTCCGGCAGGTCGACCGGGACTCCGGCGACGAGCAGCGGCGCCGTCACCATGAAGATGATGAGCAGGACGAGCATCACGTCGACCATCGGCGTGACGTTGATCTCCGCCATCGGCGAGCGCCGGGCGCGCCGGTGGGCGCCGAGGATCGGACCCATGGCCACTTAAGATCCTCCCCTGCTTTTGCAGGGGAGGGGGACCGCGCGAAGCGCGGTGGAGGGGACTTGCTGTGTCCGAAGAACCCCTCCACCAGGCTTCGCCTGGTCCCCCTCCCCGCGAAATCGCGGGGAGGATTTTCCTCCCTTCAGCCTCATCCCTCCAGCTCCAGCTCGCGGCTCAAGGTGGCGTGGAAGCCGTCGGCGAAGCGCTGAAGCCTCGCCTCGAGGCGGTTGATGCCGAAGCTCATGCGATTGTAGGCGATCACCGCCGGGATGGCGGCGAACAGGCCCAGAGCGGTGGCGAACAGGGCCTCGGCGATTCCCGGAGCGACGACGGCGAGGCTGGTGTTGTTGGCGCCGGCGATGGCGGTGAAGCTGCGCATGATTCCCCACACCGTTCCGAACAGGCCGACGAAGGGCGCCACCGAACCGACCGTGGCGAGGATGTTGAGCCGGACCGCGAGCTTGTCGACTTCCTCGGTCAGCGCCGAATGCATGACGAGCGCGAGGCGCGAGCGGGCGCCCTCGCGGTCGACGATCTTGCCTCCCGTCGAGCGGCGCCACTCGGCGATCCCGGCGGCGAGCACCTTGGCGCTCGGGACGTCGGACTGGCCTCGGGTCTCGAAGAAGCGGTCGATATCGTCGGCCTTCCAGAAGTCGCGCTCGAATGCCTGCGAATTGCGGGAGGCGCGGCCGAGCCGAAGCGCGTGGCCGATGATGATCGCCCAGGTCCAGATGCTGGCGAGGAGCAGGCCGAGGATCACGGCCTTGACGACCACGTCCGCCTGCAGAAACAGGGCGACGGGCGACATGCTGCTTCCCGTCATCGCCAGATCGGTCACGCTCTTCCTTCCTCCAACAGCCGTTCGAACGCCTCCGTCCACTCGCGCGGCTGGCGCCGGGGGCGGCCGTCGGGCGTCAAGAAGGCGGCCGTGACCCTGGCGTCGGCGAGGATTTCATCCCCGCGCATGACCCGCTGATGAATGAGCACGCTCGCGGCGCGCACCGCCTCGATCTCGGTGACGACGACGAGCTCGTCCGCGAGCCTGGCCGGGGCGCGGTATTTCACCGCGAGCTCGGCGACCGCGTAGACGCCTTCGCCGCCCTCGAGCGCGCCGCGCTGGTCGACCCCGATCAGGCGGAGCATGTCGGAGCGGGCGCGTTCGATGAAGCGCAGGTAATTGGCGTAATAGACGATGCCGGCGACGTCGGTGTCCTCGAAATAGACACGCAGCGGGAAGAGGTGGGCCCGCCCACGCATGATGCCGTCCGCCGGCTTCGGTCCGTCCCCTCCCATGGCAAAGCTCTACCGGCGCGCGATTCGCCGCGACAAGCCCAAAGCATGGCGCCGGGACGAGACGTGACGATTTTACGTTGACGGGCGTGTAACCTTGGGGTTACTTGTCACCTAGAGGTTACACGAGGGATTCGAAATGGAGGAACGCAAGCCGCCCGGTGCGGGGCTGGCCTGGCTCACCGGCGGCACGGGACTGCTGCTCGTGCTCGCCGGCCTGGCCGGAGCGGACCCTTATCTGGCCCGAACCGATTTCACCGCGGACGGGGTGGACCGGGCGTGGGGCGAGGCGCTCACCCTGCTCGACCTGGCCTCCGGAAAGGAGATCAGCACCTTCCTGCTGGGTGCAACGCTGGTCCTCGCCGCGCTCCTGCGCAACGGCTTCAGGCGCCTTGCGCTCTGGACGGGCCGGCTCTTCTACGTCGGCGCCGTCCAGCTTTCGTGCACCGCGATCGCCGATTTCGCCAAGCCGCCGTTCGGGCGCCTGCGGCCCTTCCAGGCGATGGCCGAGGGCGACCGCTGGTTCATGGGCGCGGACTTCGGCTCCTTCCCTTCGGGCCACGCCGCTTTCTATTCGGGCCTGTTCCTGCCGCTCGCCTTCCTCTTCCCGCGCTGGGCGGCGGCGCTGCTCGCGGTCCCGCTCCTGGTGGGCGCCCAGCGCATCCTGTCGCACGATCATTATGCGAGCGACGTCGGCGCCTCGTTCCTGCTCGCCGCGGCCGTGGCCGCCGGCCTCTGGAAAGGGCTCGCGAGCGATGCGACGCCCGGCCCGCCCTCGTCCATCAAAGCCGTCGGAGAAATCGGATGACCGAAACGGATATCGAAACCGCGGACCGGCTGTCGCGCCGCCGCGCCTGGCTTCTGCCGGTCCTGGCGATCCTGTTCCTCTCGGGCCAGGCCCTCTACGCGCTTGGTCCGCCCTGGCCCTCGCGCCTGGTCGACCAGCTCAAGGTGGCCGCCTGGCTGCTCTGGGCCTCGAGCCTGCTGTTCCTGCTCGCCACCGGGGGCACGCCGCTGCGAAGCCGGCAAGTCCGGGCTTTGCTCGACGACGAGACGACCCGCCAGCATCGCGCCCGCGCCTATGCCGTCGGCTTCTGGATCGCCGTGATCACCGCGATGGGCATCTACCTGCTCACCGCGTTCGACGGCGTGAAGCCGCGCGAATCGATTCATATCATCGTCACCGCCGCGATCGCCGGGGCCTTGCTGACCTTCGGATACCTCGAGCATCGCGCCCATCGCGATGGCTGAGGGCCTCGGCAACCGGCTTCGCGACCTCCGGTCCGAACGCGACCTGACCCAGGCCGCCCTTGCCGAGATGGTCGGGGTGAGCCGCAAGACCATCAACACCGTCGAGAACGGAGTCTTCATCCCGTCCACCCTCCTCGCGCTCAGGCTGGCGCGGGCGCTGGGCTGCCCGGTGGAGGCGATCTTTTCGCTCGAGGACTGAGATACGGGAGAGTGTGAAATGACGTGCGACGTGAGCGTTGAAAAAGCGGAGCGGGCCTCGCGGGCGCGGGCGGTCCTTATGGCCATCGCGGCCGTGGTGCTTCTGGTCAACGCCGTGATCCAGGTGGGCGACCCCGATTATGGACGGCCCGGCGTCCGCAGCGGCTCGTGGGTCGTGCTGATCGGTTTGTGGACGTTCATCCTGGCCAATGGCGGCGGGCTCCGTCTGGGGGGACGGATGCGGCAGCTGCTCAACGACGAGCTGTCGCTGCGCAACCGGGCGCGGGCGATAGCGGCGGGATTCTACACGATTCTGGCGGCGGCGCTGGCGGTCTATCTCGCAACCTGGCGGATCGAGATCTCGGCCGGCGACGCGATCAAGCTGATCAGCGCGGTCGGCCTGGCGACGGCGCTCTTCGTCTACGCTTGGCTTGAGCGGGCATAGCCGCGTCAGCGCTTCTTCGCGACCTGGGCTTCCACCAGCCGGATGAGGTCGCCCTGCGCCAGGTTCATGTCGGCGACGTGGAGGCCCCAGCCGGGGTTGAGCTGGCCGGCCACGTAGACGTCGCCGGGAATCCGGTCGGTCCGGCCGTCCTTCGGATCGGCGTTGACGGTGACCGCCAGATAGCCGCTTCGGCCGCTGTGGGCGCACTGGCCGCTGACCAGGCCCTCGGTGCGGAGGAAGGGCGTCGGCGGCGTACCCTGGCTCGACCAGGCGATCGGCTCGGCCCCGGCCTGGGGCGGGGAGAGGGTGAACCAGTAGGAATCGAGCCTGGCCCGCCCGCCGCCCAGCGCCGCGGGGTTGGTGCAGCCCGCGGTCATGCCCGCGCGCGCGGCCCGGCCGAGGAAGGCGTTGTCGGCGGGCGGGCTGGCGGCCCGGAACGACATGTAGGTGATGACGCAACCGGTCTGGCCGACCCGGGTGCAGAGTGGAGTCGACTTGAGGCTGCCGCCGACCAGCTTGCCTTCGGGCACCTCGACCGGCCAGCCGAGCAGGATGGCGGAGAGCATGTGCTTCGCGATCGGCTTGCCGTCGATCTCCTCGGCGAGGAGCTTGAGGAGGTGGATCGAGCCCTGGCTGTGGCCGATGAGGACGAAGGGGCGGCCCCTGTTGCGGCTGGCGAGGAAGTTGCGCCAGGCGGCGAGGACGTCGCCATAAGCGCTTGCGAAATTGGCCGTGAGGTCCTCGCCGGCGAAGGCTCGGGGCAAGGCCGCGAGGGTCACCTGGCGGTAGAGCGGCGCATAGGTCTTGCAGACGCCGCCAAAGCGGGCGAGCTGCACCGCCGCCGTCGCATTCTCCTCGAGGCCTGCGACGAGGTCGCTGTTGAGCCCGGAATCGCGAGAGATCGTCGGATAGACGTAGAAGCAATCGGCGATCGCGTCCTTGTCCGGAAGCGCCTGTCCGGTCGAGCCGTAGCCGTTGGCGTTGAGCGCGGTCGTCGCCAGCGGGCCGCTGCACGCATCGGCGCGGCCGGGAAGGCAAAGCCAGGCCGAATCCTGCTCGTAATTCGGGCCGCCCTGGGCGGCCGCCGGCATGCAGAGCGAGGCAAGCAGCAGGGCCGCTGTGGCGGCGATGGTGCGGATGGCGATCATACCCCTCCCTTCAGATCAATCGAACAGGCCGTCCTGCGCCGTCCTGGGCTGGGGCAGGCCGAGATGGGTCCAGGCCGCGCCGTTGAGACAGCGGCCGCGGGCGGTTCGGGCGACGAGGCCCAATTGAATGAGGAAGGGCTCGATCACCTCCTCGATCGTGTCGCGCGGCTCGGAGAGGCCGGCGGCGAGCGTCTCCACGCCGACCGGGCCGCCTTTATAGAGGTCGGCGATCATCGTCAGGTAGCGCCGGTCCATCGCGTCGAGGCCGAGCTGGTCGACCTCCATCCGGGTCAGGGCCCCGTCGGCGACCTTCGACTCCACCTCGCCCGCTCCGCCCGACTGGGCGAAGTCGCGGACCCGGCGCAGCAGCCGACCGGCGATCCGGGGGGTGCCGCGCGAGCGCCGGGCGATCTCCTTCGCGCCGTCCTCGGTCAGCGACAGGCCGAGCAGGCGGGCGGCGCGGCGGACGACC
>JBEVDE010000306.1:0-4511 GCA_040514175.1 Allosphingosinicella sp.
CCGCCGGGGGGGGGCGGCGCCCCCCACAGCCGCCCCCGCGTCTCCTCAATTTTTCCTTTGTCCACGGGGGGCGGGGCCCGCACCGCCAGCGGGCCCCCCGACGACCGCGTGCTGGCCGGCCGGGCCAGCCTCAAGGCGACCGAGGGCGACATCTTCACCGAGGCGGTCGGCGCCTATATGGACGTGATCCGCGACCGTTCGATCGTTACCCTCAACCAGAATCAGGTCCGGGTCCTGCAGACCAATTTGCAGGCGAGCCGCGACCGCTTCGAGGTGGGCGACCTTACCCGGACCGACGTCGCCCAGTCCGAAGCGCGCCTCGCGCTGGCGCAAAGCGCCCTCGCCACGGCCGAGGGGCGGCTCAGCGGGAGCGAGGAGAATTATCGCCGGGTCATCGGCGACCTGCCCGAGGAGCTCACCCCGCCGCCGCCGTTGCCGCCGCTTCCGGGCAATCCGGACGAGGCGGTCGAAATCGCCCTCGCCAACAACAGCGACCTCGTCTCGATCGCGGCCCAGGCCCGCGCCGCCGGCCGCGACGTCTCGGTCGCCCGCGCCGACCGGTTGCCGACCGTGTCCGGGGTCGGCGGCACCGACGCCACCAACTATCTCGGCACCGCCGGCGAGCAATTCGCCCCCGGCGCTCCCAACCAGGTCTTCCAGGGCCGGGTCGGGGTGCAGGCCCGGATCCCCATCTACCAGGGCGGCCTGGTCGGCGCGCGCGTGCGCCAGGCGCAGGCGATCCAGAGCCAGCTGCTCGAACGCGGGGTCGAGATCGAGCGGCTGGTCGTCGCCAACACGAGGGCCGCTTTCTCGAGCTACCAGGCGGCGGTCGAGGCGATCGAATCCAACCAGATCGCGGTCAACGCCAATACCCTGGCGCTGGAGGGAACCCGGGCCGAGCAGACCGTCGGCACCCGCAACGTCCTCGACGTGCTCAACGCCGAGCAGGAGCTCCTCAACAGCCAGGTCGCGCTCGTCACCGCGCGGCGCGACGCCTATGTCGCCGGCTTCGCCCTCCTGAATGCGATGGGCAAGGCCGAGGCGGAGGATCTCAACCTCGACGGCGGCACGCTCTACGACCCGCTCGACCATTATAAGCGCACCCGCAAGCGGGCGTCGGACTGGAATGACGATGCGGCGCCGAGGGCCGTCTCCACCCGCACGGTTTCGGGTGCGTCGGCTTCGCCTATTGCAGGTCCGCCAAACACCCCCGTGACACCGCCTTCGAATTGAGCGATAAGCCCCTCGATATGGGGGATATTAATCAGGAACCCTCGATGGAGGACATACTTGCCTCGATCAAAAGGGTGATCGCCGAGGACGGCCGCCCGGCGGCGCGTCCCGCCCGCGGCTCGCGTCCGGCCGAGGCGCCAAGGCCGGCGCCGCCCGACGAGGACGACGTGCTCGAGCTTCAGGATCCGGTCGGGGAAGGGCAGGGCCTCGTCTCCGACGACGCCGCCATCGCCAGCCGCCAGTCGCTCGCCGCGCTGGCCTCGCTTCGCGCCGCGGGGATGGAGGCGATCCCGACCGACGACGCCGCCTTGGGCGCCGCGGTGCGCGAGATGCTGAAGCCTCTCCTCAAGGACTGGCTCGACCGCAATTTGCCCGACATGGTCGAGGAGCTGGTCACCCGCGAGATCGCCCGTATCACCGGGAAGTCGCTCTAGCGTCGCCTATTCCCTCCCTGGAAGGGAGGGGCCAGGGGTGGGTAGGCGAGCGAAGCGAGACTTTTTCGGACCTCCGAGTTTCGGCCGCCTTCGGCGGACCCACGCCCGACCCCTCCCTTGCAGGGAGGGGAGTTCCGGGTTTGCGGTCTGCGAACCTTCGTCTAAGCGCCATCCATGACCGAGCTTCCCAAGACCTTCGACCCCGCCGAGATCGAATCCCGCTGGTACGCCCGCTGGGAACAGGACGGGCTGTTCCGCCCCGAGCGGTCCGAGGCCGAGCCGTTCACCATCGTCATCCCGCCGCCCAACGTCACCGGCTCGCTCCATATCGGCCACGCGCTCGACAACACGCTCCAGGACATCCTCATCCGCCACGCCCGCCTGCAGGGAAAGGATTCGCTCTGGGTGGTCGGCATGGACCATGCCGGAATCGCCACCCAGATAGTGGTCGAGCGCAATCTCGAGAGCCAGGGCGTCAAGCGCACCGACATGGGCCGCGAGGCCTTTATCGAGCATGTCTGGGAGTGGAAGGCGCAGTCGGGCGGCTCGATCACCCGCCAGCTTCGGCGGCTGGGCGCCTCATGCGATTGGGCCAACGAGCGCTTCACCATGGACCCGGGCTTCTCCGCCGCGGTGCTGAAGGTGTTCGTCCAGCTCTTTCGCGACGGCCTGCTCTACCGGGACAAGCGCCTGGTCAATTGGGACCCCAGGTTCGGCACCGCCATCTCCGACCTCGAGGTCGAGACGAAGGAGGTGCAGGGCCAGTTCTGGCACCTCAGATATCCGCTCGAGGACGGCAGCGGCGCCGTCCACGTCGCCACCACCCGGCCGGAGACGATGCTCGCCGACATGGCGGTGGCGGTGCATCCGGACGACGGACGCTATGCGAAGCTGGTCGGCAAGAGGGTGCGCCTGCCGCTGACCGGCCGCCTCGTGCCGATCGTCGCCGACGAGCATGCCGATCCCGAGCTCGGCTCGGGCGCGGTCAAGATCACGCCCGGCCACGATTTCAACGATTTCGAGGTCGGCAAGCGCGCCGGCTTCAGGCCGGCCGAAATGCTCAACATGTTGAGCGGCGACGCGAAGGTCGTGCAGACCGAGGACAATCTGGTCCCGGCCGAGCTGATCGGCCTCGACCGCTTCGAGGCCCGCAAGCGCGTGGTCGAGCTGCTCGAAGCCGAAGGCGCGCTCGAGAAGGTCGAGGACCGCATCATCCAGATACCCTATGGCGATCGCTCGGGAGTCGTCATCGAGCCCTGGCTCACCGACCAATGGTATGTCGACGCGGCGACCCTGGCGAAGCCGGCGATCGAGGCGGTGAGGTCCGGCGACATCAAGGTCGTTCCGAAGAGCTGGGAGAAGACCTGGTTCAACTGGCTCGAGAACATCCAGCCCTGGTGCGTCTCGCGCCAGCTCTGGTGGGGACACCAGATTCCGGTGTGGTATGACGGCGACGGCAATATCTTCGTCGCCGAGACCGAGGCCGAGGCGCAGACGGAGGCCGGGCTGGGGGTTCGCCTGCGCCGCGACCCGGACGTTCTAGACACCTGGTTCTCCTCCGCGCTCTGGCCCTTCGCGACGCTCGGCTGGCCCGAGCGGACGGAGGAGCTGAAGCGCCATTATCCCAACGACGTGCTCATCTCCGGCTTCGACATCATCTTCTTCTGGGATGCCCGGATGGCGATGCAGGGTTTCCATTTCATGGGCGAGAAGCCCTGGAAGACGCTCTACCTCCACGGCCTGGTGCGGGACGCCAAGGGCCAGAAGATGTCCAAGTCGAAGGGCAATACGGTCGATCCGCTCGGCCTTATCGACCGTTACGGCGCCGACGCGCTGCGCTTCACCCTCGCCGCGATGGAGAGCCAGGGGCGGGACATCAAGCTCGATGAGAAGCGAGTCGAGGGCTATCGCAACTTCGCCACCAAATTGTGGAACGCGGCCCGCTTCTGCCAGGCCAACGGCATCGGCGCGAGCGCCGGGCTGGAGCCGCCGGAGGCGAGCCTTCCGGTCAACCGCTGGATCGTCGGCGAGACGGTGAAGACGGTCCAGGCGCTCGACCTGTCGCTGGCCGAGCTGCGCTTCGACGAGAGCGCGAACACCCTCTACCATTTCGTCTGGGCGACCTTCTGCGACTGGTATCTGGAGCTGATCAAGGGCCGGATCGACGAGGAGACGAAAGCCGTCGCGGCCTGGGTGCTCGACCAGATATTGGTCATGCTCCATCCGTTCATGCCCTTCATCACCGAGGAATTGTGGAGCGCCAACGATCGGCCCTATCCGCTGATCGTCGCGAAATGGCCGATGCCGGACGCGCGGGCGCTCGATCCGGAGGCGGGGCCGGAGATCGACTGGCTGATCAGGCTGGTGAGCGCGATCCGGGCGGCGCGCGCGGAGCTGAATGTGCCCCCGGGGGCGAAATTGCCGCTGCACGTCAAGGATTCCGCGGCCGCCACGCGCGAAAGGCTGGAGCGCCAGGACGCCGCGCTTCGGCGGCTGGCCCGGGTCGAATCCGTCAGCTTCGACGATTCCTCGGGCGGAGCGGCGCAGGTGGTCGTCGACGAGGCGACCTACATCCTGCCGCTCGAGGGCGTGATCGACATCGAGGCCGAGCGCACCCGGCTCGCCAAGGCGGCCGAGGCGGCCGAGAAGGAGCGCGATTCCCTCGCCGGCCGGCTCGCCAACCCCAGCTTCGTCGAGCGGGCGAAGCCGGAGGCGGTGGAGAAGGCGCGAGGCGATCATGCCGAGAAGGCGTCCGACGCGGAGAAGTATCGCGCGGCGCTGGCCCGGCTGGGTTGAACTTCCCCCCTCCCTGCACGCAGGGAGGGGCCGGGGGTGGGTGCGTCT
>JBEVDE010000382.1:0-3193 GCA_040514175.1 Allosphingosinicella sp.
TGGTAAAGACAGGTCAGAGGGATGCAGTTCACCTTGTGGACCAGTGGTATGAGGCTCTTTCTTCGGATCGACCTTTCGTTCGCTCCGGAGGTAAGCAGGTTCATCGGTTGCAAGAGAACTTACAGAATCAGGAGCATTACGGCATCGAGCTATCGAGTGTTTTTCTATGGGCAATGGATATTAATGATGTTGTGAAAACGGGGACTCCCGCCATCCTCGACTTCTTCGCCGACCGCCTCAAGGTCCAGCAGCGCGAGGCCGGAGTCCGCCACGACCTGATCGACGCCGTCTTCGCGCTCGGCGGCGAGGACGATCTCGTCCGGCTGCTCGCCCGGGTCCGCGCCCTTCAGGCCTTCATCGAGACGCCCGAAGGCGCTGACCTCCTCGCCGGCTACAAGCGCGCCGCCAACATCCTCAAGAAGGAGGGGCGGGCTTCCTCAAGTCCCTCTCCCTCCAGGGGAGAGGGACAGCGGAGCGAAGCGACGCAGGGTGAGGGCGCGGGCAGCCCCTCACCCTCGGCCGCTGGCGCGGCCTCTCCCTCTCCCCTGAAGGGAGAGGGGCAAAACGAGAACAAACCGCTTCCCTACACGCCCGAAATAGAGGAGACTGCCCTGATCGCGGCCCTCGATTCGGCCGAGCCCCGCGCCGTCGCGGCGGTCGAGGCGGAGGATTTCGAAGGGGCGATGGCGGCGCTGGCGAGCCTGCGCGGGCCCGTGGACGCATTTTTCGACAAGGTGATCGTCAATGACCCCGATCCCGCCAAGCGCGAAGCCCGTCTCGCCTTGCTGGCCCGGATGCGCGACGCGGTCCATCGGGTCGCGGATTTCTCGCGGATCGAGGGGTGAAGTGGGCCTGAAAAAAATGCGATCCCGTGTGGAAGTCGTCCAAGTCGTCCACTTTGCGTCCTCCTTTCCCTGCAAGGGAGGGGCCAGGGGTGGGTGCGCCGAAGGCGGTCGAACCCCCAGGGTCGCAAGGCTCGCTTGCGCTCGCACCCACCCCCGGCCCCTCCCGTCCAGGGAGGGGAGGATATGACCCGAACCGTCTACCGCTTCGGCGGCGGCGCCTCCGACGGCGAGGCGGGGAACAGGAATCTGCTCGGCGGCAAGGGCGCCAACCTCGCCGAAATGGCGTCGATCGGCCTTCCCGTGCCGCCCGGCTTCACCATCTCGACCGAGATGTGCGCCCGTTATTACGCCGAAGGGGAGCGCTTCCCCGACGATGTGCGCGCCGAAGTGGCCGAAGGCCTCGCCCATATCGAGGGCCTCACCGGCAAAAGCTTCGGCGACTCCGCCGACCCGCTCCTCGTCTCGGTCCGCTCCGGCGCCCGGGTGTCGATGCCGGGGATGATGGACACCGTCCTCAACCTCGGCCTCAACGACGAGACGGTCGAGGGCCTCGCCGCAATCTCCGGCGATCCGCGCTTCGCTTGGGACAGCTACCGGCGCTTCATCCAGATGTATTCGGATGTCGTCCTCGGCATGGATCACGCCGCCTTCGAGGAGGCGCTCGAGATAGCCAAGGAGGACAAGGGCGTCCATCTCGACACCGAGCTCGAGGCCGGGGACTGGCGCCGCCTCACCGGCCGCTACAAGGATCTGGTCGAGGAGCAATTGGGCCGGCCTTTCCCGGAGGACGTCCACGAGCAATTGTGGGGCGCGATCGGCGCCGTCTTCGGCTCCTGGCAGTCCGACCGGGCGAAGACCTACCGCCGCCTCAACAACATCCCCGGCGACTGGGGCACCGCGGTCAACGTCCAGGCGATGGTGTTCGGCAATATGGGCGAGACGTCGGCCACCGGAGTCGCCTTCACCCGCAACCCGTCGACCGGCGAGCGGGCTTAGTATGGCGAATATCTGATCAACGCCCAGGGCGAGGACGTCGTCGCCGGCATCCGCACGCCGCAATATCTCACCCGCGCCGCCCGCGAGGCCGCCGGCGCCAAAGCGGCGTCGATGGAGGAGGCGATGCCCGAGGTGTTCGCCGGCCTCGCCCGGGTCTTCGACCTGCTCGAGCGCCATTATCGCGACATGCAGGACATCGAGTTCACCGTCGAGCGCGGCGCATTGTTCATGCTCCAGACCCGCTCGGGCAAGCGCACCGCCAAGGCGGCGCTGCGCATCGCCGTCGACATGGCCGGGGAGGGGCTGATCTCCGAGGAGGAGGCGGTGCTCCGGGTCGATCCGCAGGCGCTCGACCAATTGCTCCACCCGACCCTCGACCCGGCGGCGGAGCGCAGGATCGTCGCCAAGGGCCTGCCCGCCTCGCCCGGCGCCGCCTCGGGCGCGGCGGTGTTCGACGCCGACACCGCCGAGCATCGCAAGAGCCTCGGCGAGAAAGTGATCCTGGTCCGGGTCGAAACCTCGCCTGAGGATATTCACGGCATGCACGCGGCCGAGGGCATCCTCACCGCCCGCGGCGGCATGACCAGCCACGCCGCCGTCGTCGCCCGGGGCATGGGACGCCCCTGCGTCAGCGGCGCGGGCTCGATCTCGATCGACTATGTCGCGCGCCTCATGCGGGTCGGCGCCGTCGAGATCCGCGAAGGCGAGACGATCACCATCGACGGCAGCTCGGGCGAGGTCATGCTCGGCGCCGTCGCCACCGTCCAGCCCGAGCTGGTCGGCGATTTCGGAACCCTGATGGTCTGGGCCGACAAGGTCCGGCGCCTGCGCGTGCGGACCAATGCCGAAACCCCGCTCGACTGCCGCACCGCCCGCGAGTTCGGCGCCGAGGGCATCGGCCTGTGCCGGACCGAGCATATGTTCTTCGATTCCGAGCGGATCGCCAACGTCCGCCAGATGATCGTCGCCCATGACGAGGCCGGCCGCCGCTCGGCCCTGGCCAGGCTGCTCCCGGCCCAGCGCGCCGATTTCGAGGAGATCTTCCGGATCATGGCGCCGCTTCCGGTGACGATCCGGCTGCTCGACCCGCCGCTTCACGAATTCCTTCCCCACAGCGACGCGGAGCTGGCCGAGGTCGCCGCCGGCGCCGGGGTGAGCGTCGAGGCGCTGAAGCGCCGGGTCGCGGAGCTCCACGAATTCAACCCGATGCTCGGCCATCGCGGCTGCCGGCTCGGCATCACCTACCCCGAGATTTACGAAATGCAGGCGCGGGCGATCTTCGAGGCGGCGCTCGCCGTGGCGATGGAAGGGGAGGCGCCGGTCCCGGAGATCATGGTGCCGCTGGTGGCGAC
>JBEVDE010000389.1:0-6600 GCA_040514175.1 Allosphingosinicella sp.
TTATACCCGGATAAAACCGCACCGTCATTCCGGCGAAGGCGGCCCCTCCCTTGCCGACGGGGGCGGCGCGCGGTACGAAGGCGGCAAGTCACCGGCGGCTCGGCCTCCGGAACGAGAAAAAAAGAGTGTTTCCGCTATGGCGCAGCAGGTTGCTACGGCTCCGCTCCCGCCGGCAACCGGCCCGGCTGAACCGGCGAGTCATGCGCTCGAGCAGCGGCCGCTCCGCTCTCCCCGGCACACGTACGGCGCGCTCGATCTCGGCACCAACAATTGCCGGCTTCTGATCGCCCGTCCCGCCGAGAACGGCTTCGTCGTCATCGACGCCTTCTCGCGCGTGGTTCGCCTCGGCGAAGGGCTGGCCGGAAGCGGCCGGATCGCCGACGCGGCGATGGACCGGGCGGTGGCCGCGCTCTCGGTCTGCGCCGAGAAATTGAAGCGCCGCCACGTCTCGCTTGCGCGCTCGGTGGCGACCGAGGCCTGCCGCCGCGCCGTCAACGGGCGCCATTTCGTCGAGCGGGTGCGACGCGAGACCGGCATCTGCCTCGAGATCATCGCGCCCGAGGAGGAAGCCCGGCTGGCCATGCTCGGCTGCCACCGGCTGCTCGAGCCGGGCGACGCTCCGGCGCTCATCTTCGACATCGGCGGCGGCTCCACCGAGCTCATCCTGATCGACACCGACGCCGAGGGCACGCCCAAGATCAAATGCTGGTGGAGCGCGCCCTGGGGCGTGGTCTCCTTGACCGAGAGCGAAGGGCGCGACTTCGCCGACGCCGACGAGAGGCTCGCGGCTTATGGGCGGATGAAGGAAAGGGTCCGCCACGCCTTCCGCCGTTTCGCCGAATTGCTGCCGCCGCGCGAGGGCAATATCCGGCTGCTGGGCACGAGCGGGACGGTGACGACCCTGGCCAGCGTCCACCTCGCTCTGCCGAGCTACGACCGGCGGGCGGTGGACGGGCTGATGATGCCGGTCGATTCGATGCGCTCGGTCAACCGGATGCTGTCGCGGATGAGCTTCGCCGAGCGGGCGGAGCTGCCCTGCATCGGCGCCGAGCGCGCCGACCTCGTCGTCGCCGGCTGCGCCATCCTCGAGGCGATCATGGACATCTGGCCGGCGCAGACCCTGGGGGTCGCCGACCGCGGCATCCGCGAGGGGATATTGCGTTCGCTCATGGCCAAGGACGGGCACCGGCTGTGAATATCCTCCCCATCGGAAATGGGGAGGGGGACCAGGCGAAGCCTGGTGGAGGGGTAATCGCGCAAACCTGCTCCAGCTATCCCTCCACCGCGCTTCGCGCGGTCCCCCTCCCCGAGCTAGCTCGGGAAGGATTTCGCTCGTGGTGACCCGCGTCAAGACCGCCAAGGGCCGCAAGGTCGGCTCGACCAAATGGCTCGAGCGGCAGCTGAACGACCCCTATGTCAAGCGCGCCCGGGCCGAGGGCTATCGCTCCCGCGCCGCCTACAAGCTGATCGAGCTCGACGACCGCTTCGGCTTTCTCAAGGGGGTGGAACGGGTCGTCGATCTCGGCGTGACTCCCGGCGGCTGGACGCAGGTGGTGCGCAAGCGGGCGCCGAAGGCGGCGGTGGTGGGGATCGACCTGCTGCCCACCGACCCGATCGACGGCGCGACCCTGTTCCAGCTGGATTTTCTCGCCGAGGAGGCGCCGGAGCGGCTTCGCGAGGCGCTTGGCGGTCCCGCCGACCTCGTCCTTTCGGACATGGCCGCGAACACGGTCGGCCACCCGCAGACCGATCATCTGCGCACCATGGCGCTGGTCGAGGCGGGGCTCGAATTCGCCGGCGAGGTGCTGAAGCCCGGCGGCGCCTTCGTCGCCAAGGTGCTTGCCGGCGGCGCCGACAACCATCTCGTCGCTGCACTGAAGCGGCGCTTCACGGCGGTCAAGCACGCCAAGCCCCCGGCCAGCCGCAAGGGCTCATCCGAATGGTATGTGGTGGCGCAGGGGTTCAAGGGCTGATCGTTAATTCGGTGTCTGACACCGATTTACGGAAAATGGCGGAAAACTACGAAAACTCATAATTCGGTGTCTGACACCGAATTAGAGTTAATTGGTGCCAGGCACCGATTGATTCGTCGTTCGGGCGGAAGGCGGAATCCGCGAACGCCGCAACGGCTCAGAAATTGGTGCCTGGCACCAATATTTGAGGCGCGACGTTCGAACTCAAAGACTTGGTAATTGGTGCCTGGCACCATTTATGCGGAAAACTGCGAAAAATCATAATACGGTGTCTGACACCGAATTAGGCCTCCCCGCGTGCTGGGAGGGGGGCTATCCCGCCACCACCGGGCAGGCCGGTATGTCCTTGGGTTCCGGACGCGAGCCGGACGGCTCGAACTGGGCGAAATAGGATTCGCTGTCCTTGAGCCGCTCGAAGCGGGTGAGCTGGTAGCCGACGGCGGCGAACTCGCAGATGAGCAGGCGCGGCGGCGTTCCGTGGCGGTCGGTCGGACGGTCGG
The DNA here is from genome assembly GCA_040514175.1 of Allosphingosinicella sp. Classification (GTDB taxonomy): domain Bacteria; phylum Pseudomonadota; class Alphaproteobacteria; order Sphingomonadales; family Sphingomonadaceae; genus Allosphingosinicella. The sequence goes on from JBEVDE010000389.1 coordinate 2,474, forward strand.
CGTCGACGACGACGACCCGGCCGTTCTTCTTGAGGTCGGGCCGCAAATTCCACAGGAACTCGCTCGGCTGGGCGATCTCATGATACATATGGATCATGAAGATCCGGTCGAAGCTCGCGTCGGGAAGCATCGGATCGTTGGGCCGGCCGAGCTTGACCGCGACGTTGTGCAAATCCTCGCGGGTGACTCGGTGGGCAAGGGCGTCGCGGGTCGCGGGCACGATGTCCTCGGCGAGCACCCGGCCCTTGCGGCCGACCAGCGGGGCGAGTCGGACCGTATAATAGCCTTCGCCGGCGCCGATGTCGGCGACGTACATGCCCGCGCCGATATCGGCGAGGTCCATCACCGTCTCGGCCTCGCGGACGGAATCGCGCGCATCCTCGTTCGAATAGCTGGCCGAGGTAATCGGCGAGACCGGGCGCCTGGGCTTGGGGAAGGGCGATTCCTCGGTCTTCTCCTGGCAGGCGGCGAGGAGGAGAAGGGGGAGGAGGAGGATCGCGAAAATCCTCCCCGGCATCTGCCGGGGAGGGGGACCATGCGAAGCATGGTGGAGGGGTAGATGGCGTCGGCTTCTGCCAACCACCCCTCCACCACCCTTCGGGTGGTCCCCCTCCCCGAGCAAGCTCGGGGAGGATCGGATGGCCCCCCTAATCCACATCTTCGACGTCTACCTTCTCGCCCGTCACCCGCTGCGAAAGGGCCGCGGCCATGAAACGGTCGAGGTCGCCGTCGAGGACGTCCGACGGCGCGGTGGAGGTGACCCCGGTGCGCAGATCCTTGACCAGCTGATAGGGCTGGAGGACGTAGGAGCGGATCTGGTGGCCCCAGCCGATGTCGGTCTTGGCGGCATGCTCGGCGCTGGCCTGGGCCTCGCGGCGCTGGAGCTCGGCCTCGTAGAGCCGGGCCTTCAGCATCTTCATCGCCTCGGCCCGGTTCTTGTGCTGCGAGCGCTGGTTCTGGCAGGCGACGATGATCCCCGAGGGGAGGTGGGTGATCCTGACCGCGCTGTCGGTGGTGTTGACGTGCTGGCCGCCGGCGCCCGAGGCGCGGTAGGTGTCGATCTTCAGATCGCCTTCGTTGACCTCGACGTCGATATCGTCGTCGACCACCGGATAGACCCAGACGCTCGAGAAGCTGGTGTGGCGGCGCGCGTTCGAATCGTAGGGGCTGATCCGGACCAGCCGGTGAACCCCGCTCTCGGTCTTGGCGTAGCCATAGGCATTCTCGCCCTTGATCATCAGGGTGGCGGACTTGATCCCCGCCTGCTCGCCGGAATGATGATCGACCAGCTCGACCTTGTAGCCGCGCCGCTCGGCCCAGCGCGTGTACATGCGCTGCAGCATCTCGGCCCAGTCCTGGCTCTCGGTGCCGCCGGCGCCGGCATTGACCTCGATATAGGTGTCGTTGGCGTCGGCCTCGCCGGCGAGCAGTGCAGCGACCTTGTCGCGCTCGGAGCGGGCGGCGAGATCGGCGAGCGCGGCGACGGCGTCCGCCTCCATCGTCTCGTCGCCTTCCGCCTCGGCCATTTCGAGCAGCTCGACATTGTCGTCCAGCTCCTGCTGGATGGACCGGGTGGCGCCGATCGCTTCCTCCAGCCGCCGCCGCTCGCGCATGACGTCCTGAGCGGCCTTGGGATCGTTCCACAAGGCCTGGTCCTCGACCTTCGCATTGAGGTCGTCGAGCCGCTTCAGCGCCCGGTCCCAGTCGAGGAAGCGGCGGAGGAGGGCGAGCGCCGACCTTATCTGGTCGGCATGGGCTTGCGCTTCGGCGCGCATTGAGAAGTCTCCAATGGGCTGTTCCCCGAAGGCCGGGGCCCAGGCTTTTTTGCTCGCTGGATCCCGGCTTTCGCCGGGACACGGCCTGCGCTTGCGCGCAGGCCTAGTAAATCCCGCCCTGATTTTGCAAGAAGTCGCTGTCGCGCTGGGTTTCCGTGCGCTGGATCCGGACCTTGCGCGCCGCCTTTTCCGGCGGCCGGTTGGCCATTTCGTCGCGGCGGATCGAGCGCCTGGGCTCGCTTTCCGGCTTGAACGCCTCCCAGATCACCGCCGCCTTGGGCTCGTCGGTCGGCCAGGCGCCGAAGACCTTCTTGCCGGAGCGCCGGTCGATCCGGACCATGCGGATCCCGGCCGGCGCCCGGAACGGAAGGACGGGCATGTCCTTGAACGCGACCTGAGCGAACTGCTTGAAGATCGGCGCGGCGAGCGTGCCGCCCTGGGCGTAGCCGCCCATCGGCCGGGGCTGGTCGAAGCCCATGTAGATTCCGGCGACGATCTCGGCGCTGCCGCCGATGAACCAGACGTTGGTCGGGCCCGACGTGGTTCCGGTCTTGCCGAACAGGGGCCGTTTCAGATCGCGAAGCACCACCGCGGTGCCGCGCTGGACGACGCCCTCGAGGATGTGGACCATCTGGTAGGCGGTGAGCGCATCGAGCACCTGCTTGGTCCTGAGCGGCGGCCGCGGCATCGGCTTGCCGTCCCAGTCGCGCGCGTTGCAGCCGTCGCAGGGCCTCGTGTCGGCGCGGTAGATGAGCTTGCCGTGGCGGTCCTGGACATAGTCCACCAGGGTCGGCTTCACCTGCCGTCCCTGATTGGCGAGGATAGCGAAGGCGTTGGTGATCTTGATCACGGTGGTGTCGCCGGCGCCCAAAGCGATGGCGAGGTAATTGGGATATTCGCCCACGCCCATGAACTTGGCGAGGCGGGTGACCTTGTCCATCCCGGTCTGGTTGGCGGCCCTGACCGTCATCAGGTTCCGGGATTGCTCGATTCCCCAGCGCATCGTCTGCGGGCCGGCATTGCTGCCCGAGAAGTTGCGAAAGCATTTCTGGCCCCGCGCGCCTTGGGACACGCAGAAGGGACCGTCGATGATGATCGAGGCCGGGGTCATGCCGTTGTCGAGCGCGGCCGAATAGACGATCGGCTTGAAGGTCGAGCCGGGCTGGCGCTGGGCCTGGACGGCGCGGTTGAAATCGTCGCCGCGGGCGTCGAAGCCGCCCTGCATGGCCAGCACCCGGCCGGTCGCCACTTCCTCGACCACCATTCCGCCCTTGACCTCGGGGATGGAGCGAAGCGACCAGATGCCGCCGTCGCGCTTGACCGCGATCACCATTCCGGGGCGCAGGAAGTTGAAGGCCGCGGTGCCGGTGCCGCGCTTGGGCATCGAGGCCGCATAAGCGGGGAGCTCGCCGGTCGAGCCGTCGGTGAAGCCCAGGGTCGCGCTCTGCCCTTCGCGCGACAGCACCGCCGCCGCCCGCCAATCCTCATAGCCGACTCCGAACGGAGCCCGGGCGAGCTGGCTGCGCCAGTCGCCGGAGATGTCGACCTTGAGGCCCGGATCGCGCCAGCCCTTGCCGCGGTCGTAGCGCATCAGCCCGTCGCGAAGCGCCATCTCCGCCGCTTTCTGCTTGGGAACGTCGAGCGAGGTGCGCACCCACAGGCCGCCGGTATAGACTCCGTTGGGCCCTTTCTCGGTCTGCTCGCCCCAGCGGACCATCAGCTGGCGCCGCACCTCCTCGACGAAATAGCCGCCGAAATTGCGCACCGAGTTGCTGGCGAATTGGGCGGTGCCGAGCGGCTCGGCCTGCGCCGCCGCGCGCTGGGCGGCGCTGATCTTGCCGTTGCGCTCCATCTCGGCGAGCACCCAGTTGCGCCGGTCGAGAGCGCGCTGGGTGCGCTTTTGCGGGTCGTAATTGCTCGGCGCCTTGGGGAGGATGGCGAGATAGGCCACTTCGTGCAGTGCAAGCTGGGCGACGTCCTTGTCGAAATAGGCCCGCGCCGCCGCCTGCACGCCATAGGCGTTGCGGCCGAGGAAGATCTGGTTGAGGTAGAGGGCGAGGATCTGCTCCTTGGTCAGCACGTTCTCTATGCGGCGGGCGAGGAAGGCCTCCTTGATCTTGCGAGTGACCGAATATTCGTCGCCGAGCAGAAGGTTCTTCGCCACCTGCTGGGTGATCGTCGAGCCGCCGCGGGCGCGCGCGCCGCTGCCGACCTTGGAGATATAGTCGCCGACCGCCCCGACCAGACCGGGATAGTCGATCCCGTCATGCTTGAAGAAGGTCTTGTCCTCGGCCGAGGTGAAGGCGTCGACCAGCTGCTGCGGGAATTCGTCGTAGGAGAGCTCCACCCGGC
>JBEVDE010000416.1:0-4099 GCA_040514175.1 Allosphingosinicella sp.
TTGACATCGGGAGATGCTGATTAAATCCTCCCCCGCCTGTGCGGGGGAGGGGGACCATGCGAAGCATGGTGGAGGGGTTCTGGAGCGCCGGAAGAACCCCTCCACCGCGCTTCGCGCGGTCCCCCTCCCCGCGAAATCGCGGGGAGGATTTAGGAGCGCCACGCCTCCACCACCGCGTCGCCCGTCGCCCGCCTCAGGGCCGTGATGCCGCTCTCTTTGTGCCTTGTCGGGTGCACCCGGTTGGTGAGCAGGGTCCAGGCCAGGCCGCGGTCAAAATCGACCCACAGGCCGGTGCCGGTGAAGCCGGTGTGGCCGATGGTCGCGGCCGAGCAGGACTGGCCGCCGTGCCAGCCTTCGAAGCGGCGCTCCCAGCCGCAGGTGCGGTCGGCGTGGACCGGGGTCCGGATCGCCTCGATCATGGCGGGCGAGGCGCCGCTTCCGTCGAGAAGGCCGAGGGCGAAGTCGAGCACCCCGGCGACGGTTCCGAACAGGCCGGCATGGCCGGCGGCCCCGCCCAGAGCCGAGGCGTTTTCGTCATGGACCTCGCCTCGGAGCAGGCGGCCGCGCCAGTGACAATGCTCGGTCGCCACCGCGGGTCCCGGCGGCGGGCCGTAGCTCAGCCCCTCGGCAAGCGGCCAGTCGGACAGCTTCGCGCCGGTGATCCGCTCGATCGCGATCCCGAGCAGGATGAAGTTGATGTCCGAATAGACGGGCGGGCCGTGCCGCCAGGCCCGCTGCAGGACGAAGGCGCGAAGCCGGGCGGGATCGTTGCCGTAGGTGTAGACCGGCTCGACCGCCGGCAGGAAGGTGCGGTGGCCGAGGCAGTCGCGGAAGGTCAGCCGGCGCTCGGGCGCGTTGTCGACGTCGTACTGGCGAAGGTCGGGAATGATGTCGGCCAGCGGACGGTCGAGGTCGAGGCGGCCCTGGCCGGCGAGCCGCAGGATCATGTCGGTGGTGGCGATGACCTTGGTGAGCGAGGCGAGGTCGAACCAATGCGCCTCGGTCAGCGGCTCCGGCTCGGGGAGAAGGGTGGCCAGTCCGGCGAGCTTCACCGCCCTGCGGCCGTCGGCGGCGACGATACCGAGCGCGGCGCCGGGGATTCGTCCCCCGGCGACGGCCCGTGCGGCGGGCGCGAAGGCGGAGTCGATCATGGCCGGTCGTCCGGCCTCGGTTTCGCCCGGGTAAGCAAAGGCAGGAACAGCAAGGCGCCGAGGCTGACCGCGCCCGAGAAGAGGAAGAACAGGTCGAACCCGGCAAACCCGGCGCCGTCGAGCCGCTCGACCACCTGTCCGCCCGCGCCCGACAGCAGCCGTGGCAGAAGGAAGGCGAAGCCGGACAGGAACGCATATTGCGCCCCCGGGAAACGCGGGTTCACGAGCATCGAGAGGTAGACGACGAAGATGGTGCCGGCCATGCCGTTGCCGAACTGGTCGGCGGCGGTTGCGGCGTAGAGGGTCAGCTCGTCGCGCGGCTGGTGCGCCAGCCAGACGAAGCCGAAATTGCCAAGCGCCGCGACCGCCGCGCCGATGGTGAGGGTCACCCCCCAGCGCCAGCGGGTCACGATCCAGCCGCCGATGCCGACCCCGACGATGCTTGCGCCGAGCGCGACAATGCCGTCGGCGCGGCCGATCTCGCTCTTGGTGTAGCCGAGGCCCAGGATCATCGGCTTCGACAGGTTGAGCGCGAGCACGTCGCCCATCCGGTAGACCGAGACGAACGCCATCAAAGCGATCGCCATGAAGCCGTAGCGCCAGAAGAAGTCGACATAGGGGCCGAACGCCGGCGAGGTACGCCAGAAGGAATCGGGAGGCAGATCCCGGATCCTGGGCGTCAGGACGGCCATGACGACGAAGGGCGTCATCGCGATCCCGAGCACCCAGGGGGTGACGTTGGTCTTCGAGCTGATCCCCGCGGCCGCGGCGGCGGCGAGGACGAGCCAGCCAACCGTCGCGAACGCCGCCGTCACGGCGAGCAGGATCAAGGCGCTGGCTCCCAGACCCCTGGCCAGCGCGGCGGCGCGGTTGCCGTCGCATCCGGGCTGGCGCGGGAGCATGGCGAGGATCGGCAGCGGCACGAACGCGCCCGCCGCGATCAGCAGGTAGGAGGAGGTCCAGCCGGCCTCGACCCCGAAGCCGCGAAGGATCGGGGCGAGGCTTCCGGCGGGATCGGCGAACAGCAAAGCTCCGCTCCCGGCGGCGACCATCGCGGTCCGGTATCCCCACAGGTTGGACGCGGCGACCGGCCCTTGCTCCTCGGGGGTCGGCGCGAGCTCGATTCGCCAGGCGTCGGCGGCGACCTCGAGCGTCGTCGTCCAGAAGGCGAGCAGCACGGCGAACAAGGCGGTGACGGCCAGGCTGGAATCCGACGAGGTCAGCGCCATCGCCAGCATCGAGCTGAAGATGCCGAGCTGCGACAGCATGATCCAGCCGCGGCGCTTGCCCCAGAAGCGGGCGAAGCCGGGCGCGTCATATTTGTCGAGCAGCGGCGCCCACAGGAATTTGAACGTCGGAAGCAGCTGCACCCAGGCGAAGAAGCCGATGATCGTGAGCGCCACGCCATGCTCGGCGAGGCGGACGCTGAGCACGGTGGAGAACATGTAGAAGGGCAGGCCGGCCGAGAAACCGAGCAGGACGTAGAGCGCCATCCGGCCGAAGCCGGGGCGGATGGCGGGGGGCGGCAGGGCGGCCTCGGCTTCGCTCATTGCGCGCGAAGCTTCACTGCCGCGCGGGAACAGTCAATGACGCGTGTTCGCGATCCGCTTCAGCCCCTCCCGAAAGGTCCCGCCGCCGAAGTTCATGACCAGGCCCAAGGGTAAATTGAGGAGCTTGAGATAAGTGAGCACCTGCCGGGAATGAATGGCGGCAAGCCGATCTACCGCCTTGACCTCGATGATCAGGCGGCGCTCGATAATCAGGTCCGCTCGGAATGCTTCCCGCACCGAGATTCCCATATATTCGATGTCGACGATCTTTTGCCGTTCCACGGCGAGGCCGACCCGGGCGAGACTTGCGGCAAGCAATATCTCGTAGCACGACTCGAGCAGACCGGGTCCGAGGTCCCGGTGAATCGCGAACCCGCATTCGATTGCCTCGGCCGCCAGTTTTTCAACGTCGGACATGGTCTTATGCTCCCGCGAGACCGTCGGCACCGCGACCTTCATTTTTCAAACGCAACGACGCAACGACGCAACGAGGCAGCGGCTGTCTCAGGCATCGACGGCCGTCCTCTCACTCAGCGAAGCTGCATCATGATGGAAGCGCGGCGGCATGCAAAAACCGCATTGCCTCTGCGAATGGCACGGCATCGTTGCGTCGTTGCGTTGAAAAATGATTGGCCTGCGGCCGTGGACGTTTCGCAACGGAACCTCGGCGCAATTTCAACCGTCACCGCGCCGCTGTGGCCCCCGCGCCACAACGGCGTTGCAATCGTGTCGGGAGGATGGCGAGAGGTTATGGCTGGGCGAAGAGAAACTATGCCGGGGAGGGCGTATCTTGCTACTTAATGGCCGCTAATCGCGCAGCAAATGCGGGTTTCAGGGGGATTTCACATGTTTCGTCGCAAATCGTTGAAAACGGTATTGTTTTCCGGCGCAGCCTTTGCCGCGATGGCGATCGCCGGTCCCGCCTGGGCCCAGGCCGATCCGGACGAGGATGCGGCGGCGGCCGAAACCGGAGCAGCCCAGGCCGAAGCGACAGAGACGGCCGAGCCGGAGGACCGCCAGGACATCGTCGTCACCGGCACGCGCGTCGTGCGCGACGGCTTCCAGGCGCCGACCCCGCTCACCGTCCTCACCAAGGACGACATCGAGAACACCTCGCCGACCAACAACATCGCCGACTTCGTCAATCAGCTGCCGCAGCTGGCCGGATCGACCAAGCCCGCCAACTCGCGCCTCAACATCTCGAACGGCTCGGCCGGAATCAACGCGCTCAACATGCGCAACCTGGGCGAGGGCCGGGTCCTGATCCTGATCGACGGCCGCCGCTCGGTCGGCTCGACGATCTTCGGCTGGGTCGACATCAACACGATCCCGCAGGCGCTGGTCGACCGGGTCGAAGTGGTCACCGGCGGCGCCTCGTCGGCCTACGGCTCGGATGCG
>JBEVDE010000462.1:0-10051 GCA_040514175.1 Allosphingosinicella sp.
AGACCGTTGGTTTGGGCGAAGTTCTGCTGCGTCGCGGCGATCCCCACTGTCAGGGTGTACATGCCGCTATTGGTCGCCGAGATCAGCGGCCACCAATAATCGTTCCAGCTGCCGAGGAAGGTGAAGACGGCGAGGGTCGACTGGGCCGGCCACGTCAGCGGCAGGATGACCTTCCGGAAGATCGTCCAGCGCGAGGCGCCGTCGAGCTTCGCCGCCTCGTCCAGCTCGCGCGGGATGCCGCGCATGTAGGTGGTCATGAAGAAGACCCCGAACGGCCCGATCAGTCCCGGCAGGATCAGCCCGGGATAGCTGTTGTGCAGGTGAAGCCAGGCGAAGAGCTGGTGCTGCGGAAGGATCACCGCCTGGCTCGGCACGGCGAGGCCGAGCAGCACGATCACGAACAGGGTCCGCCGGAACGGGAAATCGAGCCGGGCGAAACCGTAGCCGGCGAGGCTGGCGAGGACGAGCACCCCCATTGTGGTGCCCAGCGCGACGATGGCGCTGTTGAGAAGCCAGCGCATCGTCAGGTCGTTGCCGAAGATCGCCGAATAATTCTTCAGCGTGTAGGGCGCGCCCAGGGCGGCGGCGCTGTTGCCGACCAGCTCGGCATTGTCCTTGAGCGACAGCAGGACGGTCCAGGCCAAAGGCGCGACCATGAGCAGCGCGCCGAAGAGCAAGGCGGCCCAGCCCAGCGGCGAGAGTCGGCCCCGCTCCATCACCGCCTCCGAAAAAACGGGGACAGCATACATTTTTCTTGGGCATTCGGGCTGCCGGGCCCACGCCGGCCGACGGCGAAAAATGTATGCTGTCCCCGTTTTCCGCCGCGGCGCATGTCAGCCGTCTCCCCGGGCGGCGGAGGCCCGCCCGGTCGCCCAATATTGGGCCAGGGTCACGCCGAGGATGATCAGGAACAAAATCTCCGCCGCGGCGCTCGCATAGCCCAGCTCCCAGCGGCCGAAGGCGGTCTCGAACAGGAACAGGACGGCGGTGCGCGAGGCGCCGCTCGGCCCGCCGCCGGTGAGCAATTGCGCCTGGCCGAAGATCTGCAGCTGGGCCGCCGTCTGGAGCATGACGACGAGCACGATCGTCCGCCTCAGCGACGGCAGGGTGATGCGCCGGAAGGCCTGCCACCGGCCGGCATTGTCGAGCGCGGCGGCCTCGTACATGTCGCCCGGAATCTGCTGGAGCCCGGCGAGAAAGAGCAGCATCGGCAGGCCGAGCGACCACCAGATCGTCGTCAGCGCGATCGCCGGAAGCACCAGGTCCGGATCGCTTAGAAAGGCGAGCGGAGTCCATCCCGCCGCCTGCCACGCCTCGCCGAGCAGGCCCGCGTCGGGCGCGAGGACGAAGCGCCAGATGAGGGTCACGATTGTCACCGACAGCACCGCCGAGGAGAAGAAGATCCCGCGCATCGCCGCCGCCGCCCGGCCGGCCTGGTTGAGCGCGAGCGCGAGCGACAAAGCGAGGATCGTCAGCGCCGGAACGATCATCAAGCTGACCAGCACGGTATTGGCGAGCGACGTCGCGAAGACCGCGTCGCCCGCCAGCCGCGCATAATTGCCTAAGCCCACGAACCGGCCGTCGCCGAACAAATCGACCCGGTGCAGGCTCAGCCAGAGGCCGCGGAACAGAGGGAAGATCAGGATCAGCGCATAAAGCGAGAGGAAGGGCGCGACGAACAGCAGGCCGCGCCAGTCCTTCTCGACATTTACGGCCCGTTCGACGTTCATTCCGCCTGCTCCGGGTGGAAGGCGGCGCCGTCGGGCCCGAACAGATGGGCGGCGCCTCCGTCGATCCTGAGGCCGACCTCGTCGCCGACCCGGAGCCGGCTGTCGCCGACGTCCTGCGCGATCAGCTCGAGCCCGTCGGCGAGCACGGCATAGACCAGCGTTCGCTCTCCCAGCCGCTCGAGCAGCTCCACCTTCGCTTGGCTCGTCCCCGCGCCCGGCGCCGCGACCGAGACCATTTCCGGCCGCAGCCCGAGCTGGAGCGCCCCGCCGGCCGGAAGCGCCTCGCGCCGCACCCTCGTCCCGACCTCCGCCCCGTCGCCCAGCCGGACCCGGGCGAAGCCGCCTTCCCCCGCGACCAGGGCGGCCGGCGCCAGGACCATCGCCGGCGAGCCGACGAAGCGGGCGACGAAGGCGTTCGCGGGCCGGGCGTAAATCTCCATCGGCGGCCCGACCTGCTGGATCCGCCGGTCGTTCATGACGGCGATGCGGTCGGCCAGAGTCATCGCCTCGGCCTGGTCGTGGGTGACCATGATCAGCGCCGCGTCGACCCGCTGCCTGAGCTGCGCGAGCTCGACCCGGGTCCGCAGCCGCAGCGCCGCGTCGAGGTTGGACAAGGGCTCGTCGAGCAGGAACAGCCTGGGGTTCTTGACGATCGCCCGCCCGATCGCGACCCGCTGCCTCTGGCCGCCCGACATCTGCCCCGGCTTCTTGTCGAGCTGCTCCTCGATCTCGAGCACCCGCGCCGCCTCCGCCACCCGGGCCTCGATCTCCGCCTTGGGCACCTTCGCGTTCCTGAGCCCGAACGCCATATTCTCGCGAACGCTCATATGCGGGTAGAGCGCATAATGCTGGAACACCATCGCCACCCCGCGCCGCCCCGGCGGGAGCGTGTCGATCCGCTCGCCGTCGAGCCGCACCTCGCCGGAATCGGCCGTCTCGAGCCCGGCGATGATCCGAAGCAGGGTCGACTTGCCGGACCCGGAGGGCCCGAGGAAGGCGACGAACTCCCTCGCCGCCATGGTCAGCGATACCCCGTCCAGGACGAGCGTCCCGCCATAGGCCTTGCGGACGTTGCTAAGCTCCAGACTGGCCAACGATTTCCCCTTCGCGGCGCGATTTGTCGGACAAGTGCGAGGCGCCGTCAATGGGAGGTCCGCCGCCCTACTGTCCCTCCATCCCCGGATAGGGCCGTTCCTTCAGAAGCCCCGCCAGATGCGCCGCGTTGCTCGCCGCCATCGCCGCGCTCTCCCTCACCTTGTCCGGCACCTTCGGCAGATCCTGGAAGTCGACGTCGCCCATCGCCTCGCCGACCCAGTAAGCGACGGCCGAGGCGGGCACCGTCCAGCCGGTGTCGGCCAGCGCCTGGTAGAGCTGGGCCGAGACATTATGGGCGCCGTCCTCGTTGCCGACGACCGCGACCAAGGCGATCTTGCCGAAGCTCGGCATCCGACCCTTGCCGTCCGTCTCGGACAGGAAGGCGTCCATCCGCTCGACGACCCTTTTGGCGAGGCTCGACATCTGCCCCATCCAGATCGGGGTTCCGAAGATGAGGATGTCGGCCTCGAGGATTCGGGCGCGAAGCCCCGGCCACCGATCCCCCTCGCCCTCGTCGGACGTGACTCCCGGCTTCACCTCATGGTCGGCGATCCGGATCGTTTCGCGGAAGCCCACGCCTTGCTTCTTCAGCTCCGAGACGAGCAGGGCGATCATCGCATCGGTCGAGGACGGCCCCTTGTCGCTGCGCTTCAAGCTGCAATTGAGGGCGATGGCGGTGAGAGTCATGGCGGGCGTCTCCTTGCGTTTGCCTAAGGAGACGCGGCGGCGGCCGCCGGGTTTCAGGAAACCTCGACAGGCTGTGATTTTTTCCGCCGCCCGGGCGCCGAAAAAAGCCGGGGCCGGCACCCGTGCTTGCGAATGCCGGCCCCGCCCCCGTTACGCCACTGGAGGGACCCGTCCGGGCCGGCGCTCGACATACATCGTCAAACGCCGCGCCGGCCGTGGAGGGCGAGCGGGCCTTTGCCCGATCCGCGATGATGAGCGTCTGAACGCGCCTGAAAGGCGCCGTTCACCTGACGCCGCCCGGGCGAGCCTTCCGGAAGACGGCCGGGCCGTGAAAGGACCGGGGACCGCGCGAACGGCCCCCGGCCCCCGCTGCCGGAAGAACCTGATCTTCGGTAGCTGCGAGGCTCTTAGCCGCGTTCGTCGCGGCTGCAAAGAGCCATGTTTTCAACTACAAAGACGCCATAGTGAGCAACTTGCGGCAGCCTTCCGGCGAGGCTCGGATCGAGGCGCGCGCGCGGCCGGATCGCCCGTCATGCGGCCTCGCGGGGAAAGGCCCGCCGCCGCGCCGCGAGCAGCATCGCGCCCGCGGCGAACAGCAGCACGGCCGGCGGCGCCGGAACGTCGACCGGCTCGTCCGACGGCCAGCCGCCGCCGCAATTGTCGCAGCAGATTCGGCCGGTATCGCCAATCTCCCGGCATGTCCCGGCGCCGCCGGCGGAGCTCGAGCTGGACGAGCTCGACGGCCCGTCCTGCGCCGCCGCCGGCGCCGCCGCCAGGGCCATCAACAAGGCCGCCATGAAGATCCTGACCATCGCCCGCTCCCCTTTTCCAGCCTCCCGAAGAGGCGCTCGCGTCGGCGGCGTCAACCGCGCCGGCCGGGCCGTCCCGGCGCGGGACGCGGCGGGCGGCGAGGGTTATGGCCAGGAACGCACGCGCCGCCACGTCGTCTACAGGGCGCTGATCCTCGGCTCCGCCCGGGGCCGGATCAGCTCGGTCATCGCCCACACCATCGCGTCGGCGCGGTCGGGCGAGCGCCCCGGCCCCTCATAGCCGCCGCCGTAGGTCAGCCCCGCCAGCTCGTCCTCGAGGCCGGGAAAGCCGCCCGCCAGCTTCGCCTTGCCCGTCTCGAACCGGACCGCGACCGGCTCCGCCCTCGCCGACTTGCTGCCATGCGCGAAGACCAGCCTGACCGGCAGCGCCGAGCCGATGTTCCTGAGCACGCTTTCGACCATGTCCCCGCCCTGGTTCCGCTCCGCCACCACCCGGTCCGCGCCCCAGGTCTCGGCCGCGCGGACCACCACCCGCGCCCAGCCTTCCGGCCGCTCGCCCGCGACCGTGCAATCCGCCAGCACATAAGCGACGTCGTTCTCGCCGAGCGCGCAGACGACGATCCCGCAGGAATCCCCGTCGGCCTTCACCGGAGGGTCGACCCCGACGACGATCCTCTTCCAGCCGGGCAAGGCCCCCTGATGCCTCGCCTTCTCGATCATGTCGCGGGTCCACAAGGCCCCCTCGACCTCCTCGAACATCTCACCGTCCAGCTCCTGCCGCCCAAGCCTCGTGCCGCCATAGGTCTCCGCCGCCCAGTCCCGGAAATCTTCGGCCGAGTGGACATTGTCGCCGGTCCGGCCGGTCGTCTCCACCGTCCCGGCCAGCGCGAGGACCCGCCGCACCAGCGCCGTCGGCCGCGGAGTCGTCGTCACGATCAGCCGGGGCCGGGTCCCCCGCCTCAGCCCCATCTGGAGATTGTCCCAGGCCGCCTCGCCATGCTTCCATTTGCCGAGCTCGTCGCACCAGGCGAAATCATGCTCCGGGCCACGCAGCCGCTCCGCAGTCCGCGCCGAATAGACGAAGGCTTGGGCCCCGGAATGGAAGCGCACGATTCCCTGCGTCGGGTTCCACTCCACCGGCTCCCCGCAGCGCGCTTGGGCGAGAAGCCCGCCCGGCCCCTCGATCATCACCTTGCGCACTTCGTCGACGGTCCCGCCGACCAGCGCGATCTGCGCTCCGGGATTCTCCCGGGCCCGGTCGAGCACCCAATGCGCCCCCGCCATCGTCTTGCCGAAACCGCGCCCCGCCCGAAGGAACCACAAGCGCGGCTCGCCCGGCGGCTCGTCCTGCCCGCCATGCGCCTGCCAGTGGAAGAATTCCTCGAAGATCCGCCTCTGCACCGGCGGCGACAGCCCCTTCAGGAACCAGGTCCAATCCTCGTCGCGAAAGGTCCAGGCCGCCCGCTCCAGCAGGTCGACGAAATCCGCTTCATCGATCGGCATCACTTGTCATCCTCCCCTCTATATCCAGAGGAGGGGGGCGCAGGTGCGCGGCAGTCCGGGGGACTGCCGGAAGCCGGAGCCGGTTGCGAGGCAATTGGTGGGGCGGAGCCTGGTGGAGGGGCCGGCGGCGCAGCCTCCGGGGACGCCTTGGCGCTCTTCCGCGGCTCGACCGGCGGAAGCCACACCGGCGGCTCCTTCCCCTCCGCCCGCAACCGCCGCCCGAAGGCGCGAAGCCTCTTTTCCAATTCCTTACGCACCTGGGCGTTGGACGCCGCCCGCGGCAATCGTCCGCGATTGCGCGGCCGTCCGATCGGCGCACCGCCGCCGCCGTTCCTCGACTTCGCCCGCTCGACCTCGACGATCAGCGGCCATGCCTTCTCGAGGTCGCAATCCTCCAGCTCCGCCTCGCCGACTCCGCCGTCGACCGCGATCGGCTTGGCCTTGCGCTCGACCATCCGCGCCTTGTTGCGCATCAGGCTCTGCTCGAACGCCCGGTCGAACGCCTCGGCGAAGCGCGGGTCGTTCATCCGGTGCTTCCACACCGTCTTGTCGCTGAAGCCGACCTTCTGCGCCGACCAGAGCACGTTCCCGGTCGCCGCGAACCATCCCAGAAACGCCTTGCGCGCCTTCTTGTCGAACAGCTTGCGCTCTCCGGTCCGGGTGACCTGGAGAGAGCGGTGCTTGGAGGCGCAGATGCGCTCGTCCCCGTCGACCGCGGCTCTGCGCGGAGGCGGATCGCTGTCCGCTCGCCCTGGATCCGTTGGAGGGCCGTCCTGATCTTCTTCGCCCTTGTCCGCCGAAGCCTCGGGCGAAGGCGGATCCGTTCGCCCTGAGCCTGTCGAAGGGCTTTCCTCCCCTTCTTCGCCGCCGCCCTTGACGGCCATGATCCGGCCGGATTGCCCCCGGCAATCCTGAGACATGCCGGGGGCATGTCTCACCCGATCATCCTCGTGCGGAGGCTGACCCTCCGGAAATTCCCACTCGCCCACGCGCAGCACCTCCCGCGCGGCCCCAACCGCGCATCGCGGGCCCGTTCCCCGCAAGGTCCTGCTGGGCCAGGGACCAAAGTCCCCGGGGGCGGCCCCGAAGGCCGCTTCGGCGCGTCGCCGGGCCGGCCGCTCACGACCGCCCCGCCGGGCCTCCACTACCGGGGACGCAACTCCCGGCAGCTTTGTCCGAGTCGTAGCATAGGCCGGATAGAAGATCAAGAACAAAAACAGAACTGACCTGCTGTCGGCTTCAGCTCGGCCCACCGCCCATGAATCGAATGCAGCATCCTGCATCGCGTCCTTGTGCCGCGGCCACCACTCCGCCTCGGGTGTCACGGGGCGCAATCCCAGCCGGCCTGCTTCCCGCCGGGATATAGTGGGAACAAAAAATGGTTGCAAACATTTTTTATACGTATTATATACGTTTTGTGTGGAAGGGAGATTGAATATGACAGATCGGAAAGCGATGACGTTGATCCTCAACGGGCGCGACATGACCGCACTCGAGCAGCTCGCGGCCGAAAAGGGAGTTTCCAAGACGGCCGTCATTAAGCAGGCCATTCGCCTTTACCAATCGATGTCCGAGCGGATCGTGCAGGGTGACAAGCTCTATATGGAGAACCCCATCAGTAAGGATAAAGCGGAATTGATGGTTCTATGATCCGGAGATTTATCGGCACCTACGACCTGTTCAATCGACAGAGCGGAAGCCTCGTCGAATGTCATTTGTATGAGGGGTTCGCCGAAAACAATACGAGCGACTTCCTGACGCTTTGGAAGCCCCTCTTCGATCGGAAGCGGGAGGAATTGACTGCGGCAGGCCTCATGACCCCGGAAAACCTGGAGGCGTTGAGCTTGCAGGACGCGGCGTGGAATTGGCCATTGAAGGCGGGAATCGCATCGCTGAAAGCGATGGCCACTTTCGTAGTGGAAGCCGAGGGCGTAACTGAGGGACTGATGATTGCCGCTCCCTATGGGTTCGCGCGCGAGCCATCGCAGGACGGTTTGCCCCTCACCTATATCGAGTTGCTTTCAACCGCCCCGTGGAATCGCGCAAAGCTGGTCCCTCAGCCGAAATACAAAGGCGTGGGCCGCCTGCTGATGACCGCCGCCGTCTCGCTGAGCCTTGAGGAGGAGCAAAGGGGCCGCATCGGACTCCATGCCCTTTCAGGGGCGTCGGAATGGTATCGTGGCGCATGCGGCATGAGCGACCTGGGGTACGACGAAGACAAAAAGATGGATTATTTCGAGATGACGGAAGCGCAGGCCAGCGCGTTCCTCTCTTAAACCGGGAGCAAGACAATGAAGATTCATATTAGCCGAGAGAAGCTCCGTCAGAAAATCATGAATGATCCCGACCTTTCGGAGGAGGCGGGCTTCCCGACTTCGGCACTCGAGGGCATCGGAATGTTCATTCCTCAGGAGCTTGCAGCTGCCAATGATGACGAGAGCATCCGATTGAAGAAGGCTTTCGGCACACTGGTCAGGCAGCTTCGGCGTCGGGAGAAGCTGACGGTAGAATGCCTGGCGTCCAAAGCCAGAGTAGCCGAGGAAGAGATTAGGGAGATAGAACACGACCCGCATCATAAGCCGCGTCCCAGGACAGTACATCAATTGGCTTCAGTATTTCAGCTACCGGAGCGAGCCCTGATGAAGCTCTCAGGAGCAACCATAACGCGGGACACCGGATTCCGGGAGGAGGCATACCGTTTCGCCGCCAAGTCGGACGATATGGCTCAACTTAATACTGCCGAGCGACGTGCATTGAACGATTATATCAGTTTTCTAGCTGAACATAACGGGGAATGATCATGCGTATCGAAGGAGTCGGGGATTACGAAGCATCCGATATCGACAGGGTGGTGAGCCGGCTCCTTCGAGACATCGGGGAGCCGGAACCGCCGCTTTCGCTGGAGATGGTGCGCGAGGCGCTGAAGCTGGACGTCAAATTCTACAGCAGCGCAAAGGACAGCATCGTCGAGGAGATTGCCCACCGGGTTAAGGTGGGCGCCAAGCAAATCCTTCTACGTCCAGGCTTGATCGTAGATGCTATCAAGAAAGCCAATCTGTCGGCGCTTTGGATGCCTGACCGGAAGCGGATTTTGATCGACGATTCGATTCCCCGACTCAAGCACCGCTGGATCGAGGGACATGAAATCGGCCATAGCCTCATTCCATGGCACAAGGAATTCCTGTTCGGAGACACGGAATACACCCTTGATCCGGCGTGCCACGCAATGGTCGAAGCCGAAGCCAACTACGCCGCCGGGCAACTGCTTTTCCTGCGCGGAAAATTCGGAACGGAAGCTCGGGACCTCGACTTGGATTTCGCTTCTATCAAAGCCATGGCGAAACGTTATGGCAATACCATCACGAGCACGTTGTGGCGCATGATTGAGGAACGAAATCCCGATCAAGCCGTCTTCGGAATGGTCTCCTGTCATCCGAATCACCCATCCATCGGCGCCGGTCCCGATGGCGAGGAAATCAGGTACTTCATTAGATCCGAGCGCTTCCGCAACCGCTTCGCGAACGTCACCTCCAGATCGGTCTTCCAAATTCTCCGATCCAACGCGCGTTGGTCAAAGCGTGGAACGATTGTCGATTGCACTATCGACCTCAAGGACGCCGACGGGGAGGACATGGAGTTCAGGATCGAAAGCTTCTCCAATGGATACGCGCTGCTCACCTATGGCGTCATGCTTGGGCTTCGCAGACGGATCCTTGCGGCCGCGTAAGGAAGGCTAGTCCGACCGCAGCCGACTCCCCACGTCCGCCCCCGAGCAGCACTCGCCGACGAAAGCCTGCCCGCCCTTCCCTGAGGCAGGGGCGGCCAAACCCGCTTGCCCCTCTGCGCGCACTCCCCTATATGCCCCTCCGTCCAGCGGGCGCCTGAGCGCCTGTGGAGGCTCGGCTAAGGCTCAGCGCGTGGGGTAAGAGGCGAAGACGCCCAACCCTGTCGCGCCTTTTTGCTTTTTCAGGCTTCGCTTCGCTCGCCGCCCGATGGACGCCGCGTTTCGCATGGGGCGGGCGCGGTTTCATGTTCTGAAGACCGGGGGAGACAACCCCTGGCCGGAATAAAAGCAACGAAGGACACTTGATTTATGGCCAGCACGGCGATGCCGACCCGCGACGATTTCGCGAAACTTCTGAACGAGACCCTCGGCGGCGAGAATGAGGGCTTCGAGGGCAAGGTCGTCAAGGGGACGGTCACCGCGATCGAGAACGACATGGCCGTGATCGACGTCGGCCTGAAGAGCGAGGGCCGCGTTTCGCT
>JBEVDE010000031.1:0-3386 GCA_040514175.1 Allosphingosinicella sp.
GCCGGCGAGCTTGAGGAAGGTCGCGGTGGCGATGCCGTCGAGCAGGTCGCCTTTGGTCTCGATCGCGTCGCGGAGCGCGCCCGGATTGTAATTGGCCGGATCGAGCCCTTCCTCGTCGGCGCGCTGGACGTAGGCGAGCAGGGCCTCGGCGTCCTTGCGCGACCAGTCGGCGGCGAGCGGCGGGGCGACCGGCGGCGCCGGGGTGACGGCGGCGGGAGGCGCGGCCGGCGCATTCTGGGCGGCCGCGGGCATCAGCGCCGCGGGCAGGGCGGCCCCGAGCGCGAGGAGGGCGAGAAAGCGGCGGCTGAACATGGTCTATCCCCGTGGATGGCGGCCGCGAAAAAGCTTCGCGTGGCAGTCCGTCCTTATCCTGGGATAGCCTATTAAAGCTCGCTGAACGGGCCCGCAAGGGCCGGGCAAGCCGTGGAAAGAAAAGGCAGATCGTGGGAGGTAAAGGGAAACGGCCCGGTGATCCTCCCCGCCGCGGAGCGGCGGGGAGGGGGCCACCCGTGGACGACCCGCGGGCGGGTCGTCGATGGAGGGGTAATTGGCTCAGATCGAGAGAGTTCTCGCGCGAACCGTCGACGTCCGCGCATTTACCCCTCCACCATGCTTCGCATGGTCCCCCTCCCCATCGCTTGCGATGGGGAGGATGAAACGCCTCAGACGCGGTCGCCCGCGGTGTCGCGATTGACCCAGCCGAAATAGGCGGCGACGAGGGCGAGCAGAGCGTGCAGCCAGACGTCGTTGCCGTAGATCGGGATGAAGCCGAAGGTCGTCCGCGTCGGCTCGAGGAGGCCGAGGATTGTCAGCAGGCCGTAGACGATCGCGACCACCCGGAAATAGGAGCGTGCGCCGGCATAGCTCTTGTAGGCGAGGATGCCCCAGGCGCCGAAGATGATGTGGACGATGTTGTGAAGCGTATTGACCGGGAACAGGCCGAGCTCGTGCCCGTAGCCGTGGGTCATGGTCAGGGCCGGATCGGGGACTCCCGGCTGCAAGATGCCGGGAATGAAGCCGCCGGCGCCGATGGCGAGAAAGACGATTCCGAAAATCAGCGCGAAAGTTCGCGTGTTCATGATTCAACTCCCCTGCATTTTTTGTGTTTTTACGCTTACTCCCCGAGCCTTACAGTAATAACGGCTCCGTAACCAGCTTGCGGCTGCGCTAGAGCAGCTTCACCACCGCGTCCGCGAAGCGCCCGCCCGCCCCCGCGTCATAGCCCAGGAACAAGTCGGGCTCGATCAGCTCGAGCTCGATCAGCTGCGGCTTCCCGTCCAGTCCGCGCACCAGGTCGATGCGCGCATAGAGCAGGGGCTCCTCGACCGCGGCGAGGATCCGGGCCGCGGCCTCATGCTCGTCGGCATCGGGCGAGTAAGCCGAAATGACCCCGTCGAACTCCGGCTGCACCCGGAAGTCGCCCGGCCGCGGAAGCTTCGAGAGGGCGTGGCTGAACCTCCCGCCGAAGAAGATCATCGACGCTTCCCCGCTCCGCTCGATCTCCGGCAGATAGGGCTGGACCATCGCCGCCCCCTGCGGCCCGCCCGCGATCGGCGCGCCCGGCGACCAGCGGATCGTCTGCCAGGCGCTCGCCGAAATTCGCGGCTTGGCGACCAGCCGGTCCGTCCCGAAGGCCTTCGCCGCCGCCTCCAGCCGAGCCTCGTCCAGCTGGGTATAATGGCGGGTGGGGACCACCGGCGCGCCGCGCTCCGCGAGCCGCTCCAGATAGATTTTGTCCGCATTCCAGCGCAGCACCGGCGCCGGATTCCAGAGCTTCGCGCCTTCGCTTTCCCAACGGTTCACCGCCTCCACCCATTGCCGCGGCGCGAAGGGATAGCCCCAGACGAGCAAAGGCAGGACGAGGTCGAAGGCGGCGAGATCGGAGGCATCGGCCCAGTCGCGCGCCTCGACCTCCAGCCCGGCCTCGCGAAGCGGGGCCGAGCTGCGCTCGAGCACGTCCGGCCAGCGGGTGCGATAGCCCTCGCCACGCTTGTCCGGAGTCAGGATCGCGACCCGCCCCTTCATGGCAGGTTGAAATCGATGCCCTGCGCCAGCGGCAGCTCGCGGCTGTAGTTGATCGTGTTGGTCGCCCTGCGCATGTAGGCGCGCCAGGCGTCGGAGCCGCTTTCGCGGCCCCCGCCCGTCTCCTTCTCGCCGCCGAACGCGCCGCCGATCTCGGCGCCCGAGGGCCCGATGTTGACGTTGACGATCCCGCAGTCGGAGCCGGCGGCGGAGAGGAAGGTTTCCGCCTCGCGAATGTCGTTGGTGAAGATGGCGGAGGCGAGCCCCTGCGGCGCCTCGTTATGCGCCGCGATCGCCTCGTCGAGCGAGCCGTAGCGCAGGACGTAGAGGATCGGGGCGAAGGTCTCGGTGAGGGTGATCGGAGTCTGAGCCGGCATCTCGACGAGGGCCGGGCGGACGTATCGCCCCTCGATCCGCCCGCCGCCGTGAACGGCGCCGCCTTCGGCCCGGGCCCGCTCGAGCGCCGCCTGCATCGAGGCGACGGCCGCCTCGTCGATCAGCGGACCGACCAATATGCCGTCCTCGAGCGGGTTGCCGACCGGGACGTTCGCCCAGATCTGCCGAAGCCTCGGCACCAGCGCCTCATACACCGTCTCGTGGACGAACAGCCGCCTGAGCGTGGTGCACCTTTGCCCCGCCGTTCCAACCGCCGCGAAGGCGATCGCCCGCTCGGCCAGAGCGAGATCGGCCGAGGGCGCCACCACCATGCCGTTGTTGCCGCCGAGCTCGAGCAGGCTGCGGCCGAAGCGCGCGGCGACCCGTGGCGCGACGATGCGGCCCATGCGGGTCGAGCCCGTCGCCGAGAGGAGCGCCACGCGCGCATCGTCGACCAGGGCCTCGCCGGTCTCGCGGCCGCCCTGAACCACCTGGCTCAGGCCGGGCGGAGCGTCGCCGAACCGCGCCGCCGCACGCTCGAACAGGGCCTGCACCGCGACCGCGACCAGAGGAGTCTTCTCCGAGGGCTTCCACACCACCGGATCGCCGCAGACGAAGGCGAGGCAGGCGTTCCACGCCCAGACCGCGACCGGGAAGTTGAACGCCGAGATCACGCCCACCACCCCGAGCGGATGCCAGGTCTCCATCATCCGGTGCCCCGGCCGCTCGGTGGCGATGGTGAGGCCGTAGAGCTGGCGCGACAGGCCGACGGCGAAGTCGCAAATGTCGATCATCTCCTGGACTTCGCCCAGCCCCTCCTGGAGGATCTTGCCGGCCTCGAGGCTGACCAGCCGGCCCAGCGCCTCCTTCTCCTCGCGCAGCACCTCGCCGAACAGCCGGACCAGCTCGCCGCGGCGGGGCGCCGGCACCTGTCGCCAGGCGAGGAACGCCGCGTGCGCCCGCCCCACCGCCGAAGCGACCTCCGCCGG
>JBEVDE010000053.1:0-4582 GCA_040514175.1 Allosphingosinicella sp.
GATGTCGGCGACGATGCCGCTGTCCAGGCGGACGCGGTTCATCGGCAGGCTGGCGAAGCCGGAAAGGCGCGCCCGGCCGGAGCCGAAATCGCTGACGCAGACCTCGACTCCCTCGGCGCGAAGCCGCTCGAGCTCGGCGACCACCCATTTGTCGCAGCCCGAGGCGGCCGACTCGTTGAGCTCGATCTCGACCCCCCAGGGCGGCGCCCCGGCCCGGGTCAAGGCGGCGCGCAGCCGCTCGATGAAGTCGAGCCGCTCGAACTGGCGGGCGGCGACGGGGAAGCAGAGCCGGTGGTCGAGGCCGGCGGCGCGCCAGCGCTCGAGCGCCGAGGAGACGGCGTCGAGAGTCCATTCGCCGAGGCGAACGGCGAGGCCGGTTTCCTGAAGCAGGGATTCCTCGCCGGACAGGATCCGGCTCCCGGTCGCGCCGTTCCAGCGGATCTGGGCTTCCGCCGCCGTGATCGCGCCGCTCCGCAGGCACAGGCGGGGCTCGAAGACCAGCTCCAGCTCATGGCGCTCGACCGCCCGGCGGAGCGAGGCTTCGAGGGCGCTGCGCTCCTCGGAGGCGCGGGCGAGGCTCGGCTCGTAGCTGCACAGGCGCGAGCGCCCGGAGGCCTTGGCGTGGTACATGGCGATGTCCGCAGCCTTCATCAGAGCGGTCAGATCGGAGCCGTGTTCGGGCGCGAGGGCGATTCCGATCGAGCCGCCGATGAGGACGCAGCCGATCGCGGACTTGAACGGCTCGGCGAGCGCGGCGAGCGCCCGGGCAGCGATCCGCTCCGCCTCGTCGCGGGTGGAGACTTCCGGCAGAAGCATGGTGAACTCGTCGCCGGCGAGACGCGCGAGCAGAGGCGGCGCCAGCGTGCCGTCCGCCACTTCCGCCTTGAGCACGACCCTGAGGCGGTTGGCGACCATCACCAGCACCTGGTCGCCCTGGGCATGGCCGAGACGGTCGTTGACCTCCTTGAAGCCGTCGAGATCGATGAACAGGAGCGCCGCGCCGCTGTCGCGGGAAGACAGGATGCGGTCCGCCTCGCGGCGGAAATGGACCCGGTTGGGAAGCGCCGTCACCGGATCGTACATCGCCATCGCCTGGGCGTCGTCGAGGTTGGAGCGGACCTGCTCGAACAGACCTTCGACGGCGGCGGCGAGGGCGGGCATCTCGCGCTTCAGGGCCGGCGGCGGCGGCGAGGCGAGATCGCCGCGGCTGACCGCCATCAGCCGGTCGATGAGCGCGGCGACGGCGCGGGCATGGGCGGTGTTGGGCCGCTCGGCGGCCATATGGACGATCATCAGCGCGAACAGGCCGATGAACAGAGAGGCGACGACCTGCTGGTTGAGGCTTCCGAGCAGAAGGAAGCCCAGGAGGGTGAGGACGAAGGCCGCCACCCCCGCCGCTATGGAGAGCACCCGATTGCTGATCTTTCCGACCGTCGAAGGCATGATCGGCGGTGTTCCTGTCCGGCCTGCGGCACCCCCCAACAGGCGCGCTTTGCCGACGCAGATTATGCCGGAAGCGTTACCATTCGGTAATCATCAGCCGTGCGGCCGCCGAAGGACGATGTAGAGAGCCCCGGAGCCGCCGTGGCGCGGGTGGGCGTTGCGCACGGCGGCGATCCGGCCGGCGTGGCGCGAGGCGTGAAGCCAGTCGCCGACAGCGGCCCGGATGGCGCCGCGCTTGCCCGGACGCTCTGGGCCGGGCGGCTTGCCGGTGACGAGGAGCAGGATCCTGGCCCCCGCCCGGATCGCCTGCTCCAGCTTTCGGTCGAGCAGATCGTAGGCGGTGGCGAGGTTGTGGCCGTGCAAATCGAGCATCGAATCCGGAGCCACCAGCCCACGGTTCAGGCGGCGGTCCCAGCTGCCGTCGAGCGTGGTGCCGGGGACCTTGCGGGCGGGAGCGGGCGGCGGCAACTGTGCTCCCCGGCGAAGGCCGGGGCCCAGCTTCGGCGCTTCCTGGGCCCGGGCCTCCGCCGGGGAGCCGATAGGCTCCGGCATGGCGACGCCCTCGAGCGGCCGCACCGATTCGACCACCCTCGCCCACAATCTCGATTCGTCAGGGCTGAGGCGTCGCATCGAGCCGCGCCAATGTGCCCTTGGGCACCAATATCCAGGCGCGGCCGCGGCCCTGCATGCCGCCCGCGATCCGGGCCGCGTCGGCGCCGGCGCCCCAGAAGGTGTCGAAGCGGTTCGAGCCCTTGATCGCCCCGCCGATATCCTGGGCGACCCACAGGCCGCTCGCCTCCGGGCGGTCGAGCTGGAGCAGGACCGGGGCGCCGAGCGGCACATATTTCGGGTCGGTGGCGACGGTGGCGCGGGCGGTGACGGGGAGGCCGAGAGCGCCGAGCGGGCCCGGCCCGGTCAGCTCCTGGAAGAAGATGTAGCTCTTGTTCTCCCGCATGATCGCCCGCCCCTCCTCGGGATGCTCGCGGAGCCAGGCGACGATGCCCTGCATGCTCGTCTGGCCGGGGCCGAGGAGGCCGCGATCCTTCATCAATTTGCCGATACCGACATATTCGCGGCCGTTCTGACCGGCATAGCCGATCCGGATCACACCGCCCTCGGGCAGCCGAAGCCGGCCCGAGCCCTGGATCTGGAGGAAGAAGAAGTCGATCTCGTCCGCCGCCCAGGCGATTTCGAGGCCCCGTCCGGCGAGCGCGCCCGCCTCGATCTCGGACCGCTCGTGATAAGGGACGATTATTCCGTTCTCGAGCCGGCCGCGGCGCGGAGTCCCGGCCGCTTCGGCGGTCGCGGCGTCGACTTCGACGAGGTCCGCCGGTTTGCGGTAGACGGGCACCTCATAGCCCGGCTGGCGGGTGCGCGAGCCGGCGATCTCGGGCTCGAAATAGCCGGTAGCGAAGGCCGCGCCGTCGCCGACCTGGATCAGCTCGAAATTCTCGGCGAAGAAGGCCGAGGCGAAAGCGGGCCGTGCGGCGGCGGCCGCGCAGGGCGCCTGCCAGTCCTCCGGCCGGGTGAGGCCGCTGGCGTCCGTGCGCTTGACGAGGGCGGGGCAGCTGATCCGGAAGGCCTCGAGCGCCCGCGCGGCCTCCGCCTCGCCCAGCGCCGGAAGTGCGGGGCCCGCCGTGACTCCGAGCAGGGCGGCGGTCGGCGGCTTGACCGCTTCCGGCGGGGCGAGCTCCTCCAGCGGCGGGTGCTGCACGGCCGGCGGGCTTTGCTTCGGGACGCAGCTGGCGAGGGCCATCATCGCCATGAGGAGCGAGACGCAAGCCGGAAGTTTCATTGTTTCGGCTTCCCTGAAACGCAAAAACCTCCGTCCCCAAGGGAAGCCCACACCCCGATTCCCCGCCCTGATTCGTCGCCGCCCATCGGGAGAGGATACCCTTCGCGAGGGGGTGTGGGAAATTGTTTCTGATCGCCGGCGGAGAGAGGTTGGACGGGGCCGGCCGCTTTCGCGAAGCCGCGTGCGCGGTGGCCTTCATTTTTCAACGCAAAGACGCAAAGACGCTAAGAGACGGCGGCCGTTGCAGACGTCGAGGAACTCCTGCCCCGCCGAAGGCGGCATTCTGTGCGGCATGCAAACATGCATAGCGCTGCGACGCGCACGGCATCTTTGCGTCTTTGCGTCTTCGCGTTGAAAAATGATTGGCCTGCGGCCGGCGAAGGAGAGCCGCCGGAGGCTGCTGCTTTGGCTCGGGTGTTCACGGATCCCGGCCTTCGCCGAGATGACTCGGGTTGGCTCAGTCCGCTTCGTCGGTCTCGACGAGGAGCCAATTGGGGTCGCCGCTGGCGAGGTTGCGGCGGAAGGTCCAGACGTCGTGGGTCGGGATGGCGTCGCTGAGGGTGCCGGCGATGACCTTGCCTTCGCGGTCGCGGGTGACGGCGGCGATGTCGGCGTCGAAGCGGACGTCGACTTCGGCGGTGCGGCCGGAGAGGCGGGCGTCCGCGATGACGGCGCGCTCGATCTGGACGAGGCGGTTGTCGAGCTGCTCGCCGGCTTCCTCGCGGGCGACGATCGCCTCCTCGAAAGTGGCGAGCACGTCGCCGCCGACAAGGTGCCTCAGCTCCTCGCGGTCGCCGCGCCAGAAGGCTTCGAGGATCATCCGGTAGGCGGCCTGGGCGCCCTCCAGGAAGCGGGCGACGTCGAAGCTCGCGTCGGCGCCGACGATGGCGCGGATGCCGGGAGTCGCCGGCTCTTCGTAGACGAAGCCGCCGGTGTCGGGCCGGTCAACGGCGAGGTCGGCGGCCGCGGCCGGGGCCTCGGTCGCGGCGGCGGTCTCCGCCGGACGGAGGATCGGCTGCTGCTCATGGCCGGTGCGACGGCCGAGCACCGAGTAGAGCCTCAGGCCCACGAACAGGGCCACCATCGCCAGGAGGACAATCTCGGTCACTAGTTTCTCCGAACTCTACGAGCCTCTACATAGGCCGTTGACGTCAAGGATTCAAATGGCCGGCGGTTCCATGACAGGATGACTGACTCCTCTCCCGCTTTTCGCGAGAGAGGAGGGGCCCGCCGCGCAGCGGTGGGAGGAGAGGGTCTGTACCGCTGATTCGGAAAAGACCCTCACCTCCCAAGCCTCCGGCTTGGGCCCCTCCTCTCCCGCGGAAAGCGGGAGAGGGGTTACTC
>JBEVDE010000111.1:0-10473 GCA_040514175.1 Allosphingosinicella sp.
GTCGCATCCCGCCCCGGGCCCGGCGCCCCCGCCCACCCCCGCCCCTCCCCCGTTACGCGACTCGAGGGGTCGCCCCGCGGACCGACCCTGAGCTTATGCCTTGATTCGGTTGATAAATCGCTGAATGGATCGGTCAGCCGCCATTCACCCGCCGGGCCCTCATTTCGACTTGTTGCCGCCGCCGTCGGTAGTCACGTCGATCTTGTCCGGCACGTTGACCTCGATCTTGTCGGGCAGCGAGACCTTCGGCATCTCGACCTTGGGCGTCTCGACGTTGACATTGACTCCGACGCTGTCGGCGGCCCGGTTGAAGCTGCCGCTGAAGACGAAGTAGAGCACGCCCAGAAGCGCCAGGATCAGGACGACGGCGAGGATCACGCCTCCGCCGCCCCGGTTGCCGCCGTCGGTCTGGATGATGGTCGTGCGTTCGGTGTCGCGCACCGTTTCGCGCGGAATCTCGCGCTCGCGATCGGGGTCGGTCATTTCACTCTCCATGGGTTACAGGCGGAAGGCCCGACCGCGCCTTCCGCGGATTTGCCGGCAACAGGCCCGGTCAGTTGGTCTTCGCGGGGACGTTGACGTCGACCTTGACGTCCTTGGTGTCGTTGTTGCCGAGCAGCTGTCCGCCGAACAGATAGAAGAGCAGGGCGATGATCGCGATCAGCAGGACGACCGCGATGATCGTTCCGCCCCCGCCGCCCCCGCCGTCGGTGGTGACGATGGTGGTTTCACGCTCGCGAACGGGCTCGGTCATGATGTATCTCCGCTTTGTTTCGGAGCCTCAACGCTGCGTCGGAAGGGGGGTTCCTCGTCTCCGGGCGTCACGGTCGGCTGAAGACCAGCCGAAGCCCGAAGAATATGAGCACGCCCCCCGTCGCCCGGTCGAGCCCGCGGACCAGGGCCGGGCTCCGCAAGGCCTTCGCCAGCGGCCGGGTGGCGCCGATCAGGAGCAGGAACCAGAGCAGGCCGAGCCCGGCATGGATGGCCGCCAGAAGCAGCGTCGTCGGCGGCACGGCCGCGCCGGGCGGAATGAACTGGGGAAGGAAGGAGACGTAAAAGGCGCCGACCTTCGGGTTCAAAAGGTTGGTCAGCAGGCCGCGCAGGAACCAGTTCGCCCGCGGGGCCGGCTCCGCCGGGGCCTCGGCCTCGCGCCGGGCGAAGATCAGCCGGAGCCCGAGATAGAGAAGATAGGCCGCGCCGATCCATTTCAGCGCCGTGAAGGCGAGCTCTGAGGCCTGGAGCAGGACTCCGAGGCCGACCGCGACCAAGGCCCCCCAGGCCAGGCAGCCGAGACAGATTCCGAGCGCTGCGGCGAAGGCGCGCCGGGCGCCTTCGGCCGCGGCGGTGCGAAGGACGAGGGCGGTGTCGAGCCCCGGAGTCACCGTGAGCAGGGCCGCCGTAAGCGTGAAGGCGATCAGCGACTGTTCGAGCGGTGACATGGTGGACGCATAGCACAGCCTCGCCTTATGGTTCAGCCATGGAGACTTTGACGCTCGTGCCGATGGACCGGGGATTGCTCCGGCTGATGCGGATCAGGGGAATGATGGCGGGCGGCCTGGTGCTCGCGGCGGCGGCGGCGGGGGAGGTGGGGCTCACCCGGCTCGCCGGCCTTCCGTCCGGACTGCTGATCGGAGCGGCCCTGCTGCTCCTGCTTTACCTGGCGCTGCTGGCGCCGCCCCGCCGCTATCGCGCCTGGGCCTACGGCATGGATGCGGACGAGCTCCAGGTCCGCCGCGGCGTCTGGACCCGGATCCACACCGTCGTTCCGCTCGATCATGTCCAGCATATCGACGTCAGCCAGGGCCCGCTCGAGCGGGCGTTCGGAATTTGCAGCCTCGTCCTCCACACCGCGGGCACCCTGCACAGCCAGATCGTCCTGCCCGGACTGACCCGCGCCGGCGCGGAAGCGATGCGCGACGAGATCCGGAGCCGGATGCGCGAGGAGCCGGCATGAGCGAGGGCGCCGACCGGCGTCTCCATCCGGGCACGATCGCGCTTCGCTTCATCAAGGAAGCGCCCCAGACGATATTGGCGATCCCGGCCGCCATGGCTTTTTCGTCGAAATCGGGCCTGACCAACGCCTTGTATCTGGCGGCCGGCCTGGGACTCGTTTTGCTGGCGCTGAAATGGCTGGTGTGGCGACGCTTCAAATATGGAGTCGGAGCGTCGGAGATCGTCATCGAGTCCGGAGTCCTCAACCGCAACCGGCGAAGCATCCCGTTCGGCCGGGTCCAGGACGTCGACATCGAGCGGACCTTCCTCGCCCGCCTGTTCGGCCTCGCCAAGGTCCGCATCGAGACCGGCGCGGGCGGCAAGGACGAGGGACTGCTCGACAGCGTCTCGCTGGCCGAGGCGCACCGCCTTCGCGAAGCGGTGCGCGCCGGGCGGACCGGAGCCGCCCCCGCGGCGATCGCCCCGGAAGCGCAAGTTGCGGCCTCGCAAACCCTGTTCGCCATGGATCCGCCGCGGCTCGTCCTGTTCGGCCTGTTCAATTTCTCCCTGGTCTACATCGCCGGCCTGTTCGCCTTCCTCCAGACCTTCGACCGCTTCCTGCCCTTCGACATTTACGACCCCGCCCGCTGGGTCGGCCTCGTCGACGAATATCTGCCCGCGCGCTGGACCTTCGGGGCGATCGCGGCGGTGCTGTTCGTGGCGGCGGCGCTCGGGACGGTCGCGGGCGTGCTTCGCACCGTCGCGCGCGACTATGGCTTCCGGCTCTCGCTGGAAGGCGAGCGCCTGCGCCGCGAGCAGGGCCTGTTCACCCGCAAGGAGGCGGTGATCTCGCGCCGCCGGGTCCAGCTCGCCCAGATCAGCGGCGGTCCGGTCCGGGCCCTGTTCGGCTGGTCGGGCCTGTCCTTCCAGACCCTGGGCGCGGGCGCCGACCGCGGCGGCCATCAGAGCGCGGCGCCGTTCGCGGCCCGAAGCGAGATCGAGGCGGTGCTGGCGCAAGTGGCGCCGCTGCGGCTGCCGCCGCCGCCGGAGCTGATCCGGGTGTCGAGGCGCCATATCCTGCGCAAGGCCGCAGCGACGCTTGCGCCGGCGCTGATCGGGATTGCGATCCTGTCCTGGTGGCAGCCTCTGGCTCCCGCGCTACTGCTCCTGCTTCCGCTGCTCGGCGTGGCGGCGGCGCTGGAGCAGCGCTTCCACCTTTACGCGCTCGACGGCGACATGCTCTTCGTGGCGCGGGGAGTGTGGCGCCGGCGGCTCTGGCTGGTGCCGGTGAAAAACGTCCAGTCGCTGAGCCTCAGCCGAGGCCTGCTCCAGCGCCGTCTCGGGCTCGCCACGCTGGCGATCGACACGGCGGGGGCGTCGCTGATCAACACGCTTCGGATCGTCGATCTGCGCGACGGAGCGGCCGAGGAATTAGTTCGAGAGATTTCGCGCCTTCAACCCCTCTCCCGCGCGAAAAGCGGGAGAGGGGTTTTCGCGCCTCAAGCCTCCGGAAGGAAATCCGGCACCGAGAGGTAGCGCTCGCCCGTGTCGTAATTGAAGGTCAGCACCCTCTTGCCCGGGCCGACCTCGTCGAGCTTCTGGCGGACCGCGGCGAGGCTCGCTCCGGAGCTTATCCCGACCAGCACGCCTTCCTCGCGCGCCGCGCGCCGCGCCATCTCCTTGGCGTCGGCTGGATCGACCTGGATGACCCCGTCGATCGCGTCGGTGTGGAGATTGGCGGGAATGAAGCCGGCGCCGATGCCCTGGATCGGGTGCGGACCGGGCTGGCCGCCGGAGATGACCGGCGACAGCGTCGGCTCGACCGCGAACACCTTCAGTTCCGGCCATTCCTTCTTCAGGATCTCGGCGCAGGCGGTGATGTGGCCGCCGGTGCCGACTCCGGTGATCAATATGTCGATCGGCGAGTCGCGAAAGTCCTCGAGTATCTCCTGCGCCGTGGTGCGCAGGTGGACCTCGATGTTGGCGGGATTCTCGAACTGCTGCGGCATCCAGCTGTCCTCGATCTCGCCGAGCAGCTCCTTGGCCCGCTCGATCGCGCCCTTCATGCCCTTGTCGCGCGGCGTGAGGTCGAAGCTCGCGCCGTAGGCGAGCATCAGCCGGCGGCGCTCCAGGCTCATGCTCTCGGGCATGACGAGGATGAGCTTGTAGCCTTTGACCGCGGCGACCATGGCGAGGCCGATTCCGGTATTGCCCGAGGTCGGCTCGACGATCGTGCCGCCCTTCTTGAGGGCGCCGGAACGCTCGGCTTCCTCGATCATCGACAAAGCGATGCGGTCCTTGATCGAGCCGCCGGGATTGGCGCGCTCCGACTTCACCCAGACCTCGGCGTCGCCGAACAGTCGGTTGACCCGGATATGGGGGGTCCGGCCGATCGTCTCCAATATGCTGCCCGCTCTCATTGAATGGCCTCCTTTGAGATTGCTTTTATCGGGTCCTCTCCGGCCCGCTTCAAGCTTTCGCTACCGATTCTGCGCCTCCCGCGCCAGTGCGGGCTCGTCCGGCTCATCCAGGGTCGCTGGTGCGTTTTGATAGACTAACCGGAAAGTAATCATCGATTCTCTGTGAATGGAGATCGAAAACCTTTCGCAAGTCGATGACGGCGACCCATAGTTGCTCCGGTCTTACTTATGGAGTATAGGATCAACCACAGGGAGATTTCACGCTGCGCTTCCAAAGCCGGTGGGCGACGGCGCAGACGTGAGCGAACAACTGTCGGAAATCTTCAGGCAAGGAGCTTGACTCGGTCTGCAAGCCTATTTGTCTGTAAACATTAGCTGTTTCATTTCATTTGGGGGGAATGGTTATGGAAGGCAGGATGAACCGCCGCAGCTTGCTCAAGGCCGGCGCCGCTTTCTCGGTGGTCGGGGCAAGCCAGTTCTTCACGGCCCTGCCGGCGCTCGCCGACTATGCGGTCGGTCCGACCGTCCGGCGCAACGCTTCCACCATGGCCGCGAACGATCCCATATTGCGCGGCTACCGCCGGGCGATCCAGGCGATGCGGGCGCTTCCCAACAACAATCCCTGCAGCTGGTTCTACCAGGCGGCGATCCACGGTACGACCGATCCGGCCAATCTGCCGTCCTGGAACACCTGCCATACCGACCCGACCTTCTTCTGGGCCTGGCACCGCATGTACCTCTACTGGTTCGAGCGGATCGTGCGGAAATATGCCAGGCAGCACGATTGGGCCATTCCCTATTGGGACTGGACCAATCCGGCCGAGCGGGCGATGCCGGCGCCGTTCCGCGATTCCGCCAGCCTGCTCTACGAGGCGAGCCGCAACGCGGGCGTCAATGCGGGCAATCCCCTGTCGGCCAACCTCGGGGTGTCCGTGGCGAACGCGATGACTCTGCTCGATTATTTTAGCACGCAAAGCTCGATCAACGGGC
The DNA here is from genome assembly GCA_040514175.1 of Allosphingosinicella sp. Taxonomy (GTDB): domain Bacteria; phylum Pseudomonadota; class Alphaproteobacteria; order Sphingomonadales; family Sphingomonadaceae; genus Allosphingosinicella. The sequence goes on from JBEVDE010000111.1 coordinate 5,343, forward strand.
CGCACGGAAGCGTCCACGGCGCCGTCGGCGGCAAGATGGGATCGGTGTCGAGCGCGGCCCAGGATCCGATCTTCTGGGCCCACCATGCCCAGGTCGACCGAATCTGGAATTTGTGGCTTGCGCAGGGCGGCGGCCGGAGCAGCCCGGTCGGCGACGCGACCTGGCGGAACAAGACCTACACCTTCTTCGACGAATGCTGCCAGCCCGTCCAGATGAAGGGCTGCGACGTGGTTCGCGCCGCCCTCCAGCTCAGCTATTCCTACGAGGGCGAGCCTCCGCAGGTGAACCAATATTGCCCGCTGGTCTGGGTCGGCCAGGTGCTCGAGATCGCCGTCCTGTCGCGGGTCAAGGTGGGGCTGGTGCTGGAGCGGACCGCGGTCAGGACCCAGCTCCTTCCCCGAGCGTCCCGGGAATCGAGCCAGAAGCTGAGGGAGGCGGTGCGGTCCGGTCAGCGCAACGTCGCACTCCAGATCCGCGACGTCGAGGCCGACACCCAGCCCGGGATCAGCTGGGAGGTTCATGTCGGCCGCAAGGGCTTCACGCCGGGCCCGCGCAGCTTCGTCGGCATGTTCGCCTTGTTCGGGGCGGGGCTCAGGGATCGCCGTCAGCATTTCCATCCAGCCGAGTTCGTCTTCCCGATCGGCAAGGCGATAGGCGATCTGGATCCGGCGACTCTGGAAGTGGTCTTCGTTCCGGTCTCCGGCCTGGAGCGCGGCCCGGCCACCGCCGCGGAAGGCGTCCAGCCGAAGGTTCCGGTCAGGATCGGCGAGGTCTCGGTCATCGTCGACGCGCCGATGCCGCAGCCGCCGCGCGAGGAGCAGGAGAGGCTCCGCAAGCTCGAGGAGTCGCAATAAGCGGTCGCCGGGGCGACGCCTAAGCCGTCGCCCCCTCCCGCGGCAGATCGTCGGGCGGATCGAAGGTTCGGGCGCGGCGCAGCTCGGGAAACCAGTGGGCCCATAGCAAGGTGACGGCGATCGCCCCGACGCCGCCGGCGACGACCGCGACGACCGGGCCGATCAGGGCCGCGAGAAACCCCGATTCCGCCTCGCCCAATTCGTTCGAGGCGGAGATGAACAGGGTCGAGGCCGCGCCGACCCGGCCGCGCATCGCGTCGGGCGTGTAGAGCTGGATCAGCGACTGGCGGACATAGACCGAGACCATGTCGGCCGAGCCGAGCAGGGCCAGGCAGGCGACCGACAGCATCAGGTTGCGCGACAGTCCGAAGGCGATGGTCGCGGCGCCGAAGACGGCGACGGCGGCGAGCATCTTGGTGCCCACGTCGCGCTTCATCGGCCGCCAGGAAAACCAGAGCGCGGTCAGCGTCGCACCCACCGCTGGGGCGGCGCGCAAATGGCCGAGCGCGGTCGAATCGGAATGGAGGATGTCGCGGGCGAAGACCGGAAGCATCGCCGTCGCTCCGCCGAGCAGGACGGCGAACAGGTCGAGCGAGATGGCGCCGAGGACGAGGCGGTTGCGGCGGACGTAATAGAGGCCGTCGATCATCTGCCGCCAGGGATTGCGCGAGCCCTCGATCGCGCTCCTCACGATCGGCCGGATCATGAACATGCAGAAGAGCGACAGAGCGAACAGGCCGGCGCTCACCGCATAGGGCATGTGCGGGTTCCAGGCGTAGAGATAGCCGCCGACCGCCGGGCCGGCGATCGCGCCCGACTGCCAGGCCATCGAGGAGAGCGCGATCGCCCTCGGCAGGGATTCGCGCGGCACCAGATTGGGCGCGAGCGCGCCGAGCGCCGGGCCCGCGAAGGCCCGCGCCACGCCGAGCAGCGCGGCCACCGCGAACAGCCAGAGCAGGGTGACCGCGCCCGTATAGGTCAGGAGGGCGAGGATCAGGGCGCAGAGCAGTTCGAGGCCGATCGACGCTCGCGCGATGATCCGGCGGTCGACGCGGTCGGCGACCCAGCCGGTCACCAGGGTCAGAACGAACAGAGGCACGAACTGGACGAGGCCGATGAAGCCGAGCTGGAGCGCCGCTTTCTCCAGGCTCATCGTCTGCCGGGCGATATCGTAGACCTGCCAGCCGATGACGATGATCATCGACATCTGCGCCACGGTCGAGGCGAGCCGGGCCGTCCAGTAGAAACGGAAATCGCGGATCCGGAAGGGATGGGGGGCGTCGGCGGACATGGGGGGCGCTTAGGGGCCGGTGCCAGCCGGGGCAATTCCAATTCCTCCCCGCGATTTGGCGGGGAGGGGGGCCGCGCGAAGCGCGGTGGAGGGGTTCTGCCGAGTCGGCGAAGGACCCCTCCACCAGGCTTCGCCTGGTCCCCCTCCCCGGCAAAAGCCGGGGAGGATTATTTGCGCAACCTCCGCTCTCGTCATCGCGCCGCCGGAACGCTAACCCTCCTCGCCTTCGAGGAGACACGCCATGTCCAGATCGCTGCTCGCCGCCGCTTCCGCCGTCGTCATGCTGCTCGCCGGTTGCGCCTCGACCGGGCAGGACGAAGGGACGCCGGCGGCCTCGGCTTCGCCGGCCTGGTCGGCCTTCTCGCAAAGCTTCATCGACGGCTATTTCAGGAACAGCCCCGCCTTCGCCGCGGGCCAGGGCAAGCACGAATATGACGGGCAGTTGCCCGACTGGAGCGAGACCGGGCTCGCCAACAACGCCGAATTCCTGCGCTCGTCGATCGCGGCGGCGCAGGCCTTCGATCCAAAGCGCCTCAGCAAGACCGAAAAGTTCGAGCGCGACTATCTGATCGCCCGCGCCCGCGGCGACCTGTTCTGGCTGGAGACGGCCGACCAGCCGCATCGCAACCCGGCTTATTACATGGGCAACGGGCTCGATCCGTCGGTCTACGTCACCCGGCCCTATGCGCCGGCCGAGACCAGGATGCGGGCCTTCATCGCCTATCTCAAGGCGGTGCCGCGCGCGGCCGGGCAGATCCGGGCCAATCTGAAAACGCCCCTGCCGCTCAGCTTCATCGATTACGGCAAGGCCGGATTCGGCGGCTTCGCCGAATATTATCCCAAAGACGGCAAGGCGGCCTTCGCCGCGGTCGCCGATCCCGCTCTTCAGCGCGAGCTCGACGGGGCGGCGCGGGACGCGGCGCGGGCGATGCAGGGCCTCGCCGACTGGCTCGAGGCGCAACGGCCGAGCGCTACCCAGGATTTCGCGCTCGGCGCCGGCCGCTTCGCGCAGATGCTCCGCGACACCGAGCTGGTCGAAACGCCGCTCGCCGAGCTGGAAGCGATCGGCCGCGCCGATCTCAAGCGCAACCAGGACGCCCTGCGGGCCTCCTGCGCCCGCTACGCCCCGGGCGCGACGCTGCAGGCCTGCATGAACAAGATGGCCGCCAACAAGCCGCGAGGCGGCGCCGTCCCGTCGGCGCGCGCCCAGCTCGCCGGGCTGAAGCGCTTCATCCAGGAGAAGGACCTCGTCTCCATCCCCGGCACGGAGGAGGCGCAGGTCGAGGAATCGCCGCCCTACAATAGGCAGAATTTCGCTTACATAGACATTCCCGGGCCTTACGAGCGCGGCCTTCCGTCGGTCTATTATATCGCTCCGCCCGACCCCTCCTGGCCGGCCGAGGTCCAGGCCGGCTTCGTCCAGGGCGAGTCGAGCCTCCTCTTCACCTCGGTGCACGAGGTCTGGCCCGGCCATTTCCTCAATTTCCTCCACTCCAACCGCTCGCCCTTCACTTTCGGCCGGGTCTTCGTCGGCTACGCCTTCGCGGAAGGGTGGGCCCATTATAGCGAGGAGATGATGTGGGACGCGGGCCTCAGGAACGGCGATCTCGAGACCCATATCGGCCAGATCTCCAACGCTTTGCTCCGCGACTGCCGCTATCTCTCGGCGATCGGGATGCACACCGGCCGCATGACCCAGGAGCAGTCGCGCCGCCTGTTCCTCGACCAATGCTATCAGGACGAGGGCAATGCCCGGCAGCAGAGCGCCCGGGGAACGTACGATCCGGCCTATCTCAACTACACGATGGGCAAGCTTCTGATCCGCAAGCTGAGGGACGACTGGACGAGGGGGCGGGGCGGGCGCCGGGCGTGGAAGGCTTTCCACGACAAGTTCCTGAGCTACGGCGGCCCGCCGGTGCCGTTGGTTCGGGCGCAGATGATGGGGGGCGAGGCGAAGGCGGTGTTCTGAGGCGTCTTCCCGGACTTGATCCGGGATCCATGAACACGGGCCGGTCCAATTGACGCACCACGGTGTTCATGGATCCCGGCCTTCGCCGGGATGACGGGGAAAAAGTGGGCGCCGCTGTCCGGAATCGGACGAAGTGGACGACATGGACGCGACATTGGCCTTTTCGCGGCCCTAAGTGGACGAAGTGGACGCGACATCCGGCCAATGGCGGCTCGATCCCGCGCCGCGCCGGCGTGGAAGGCGCCATGTCGGACATGCCGACAGTCTGAACTCGATCAAAGAGCCTGCCGCGCCCTGCGGCTTCAGTCGGCCAGGGAGCTGCGACTCGCCCAGCATAGCAGATATGTTCGTGCAATGAAAGCTATATGTTCTGTCTTTGTGCCTATCCAGCTGACTTAGCCGCGACATACGATTTTTGGATAAGTCACGATAATCGCACTTCTTTTCTCGACATCTGGTGTTCTGTCGGGCCATCTCACCTTTGGAGCGGAGCCCGTGGACGAAAGAGTCGCTGCGCGTCCGCAACAGCGCTTGTTTCTGCAGCAGGAGGAAGCGGACGTGAGACAGCTGAGCATCGAGCTCGCCGACGAAATGGCCGCGATCGTCGACGCCCGGATCGCGTCCGCCCGCAATGCCAGCGAGAGCGAGGTGATCCAGGAGGCGCTGGAGCTGCTGGCCGAGCAGGACGCGCCGCTGGAGGAATGGGAAGAGCGGGAACTGGCCGCTTCGTACGATGAGTGGAAGGCCAATCCCATGGGCGGTATTCCACTGGAGGAGGTGAGCCGGCGCCTGGAGGAACGACGGGGTGCGTTTGAACCTCTACATTGTCAAGCGTCACTTGACAGGCGACAGAGCGCAGATTAAGGCTCTCTGTGCAGATCGACAGCATCCGGCACAAGGCGTTGCGCCGCTTCGCCGAAACCGGAGTGGTCGAAGGTCTGCCGGCAGGCTCGGTTGACCGGCTGCGCAACATGCTGGCCTTTCTGGCCGCACTTGGCGCGGAAGAGGAGCTGCGGG
>JBEVDE010000166.1:0-4678 GCA_040514175.1 Allosphingosinicella sp.
AGCATCAGGGCGATGGCGACGAGCGGCCCGGCAAAGGCGCCGGCCGTGTCCATCGACTGCCTGAGCCCGAAGGCCCGGCCGCGGAGCTCCGGCGGCGTGACGTCGGCGATGAGGGCGTCGCGCGGCGCCCCCCTGATGCCCTTGCCGATCCGGTCGGCGAAGCGCGCCGCAAGCACCGGCAGGGCGCCGCCGGCGAGCGGGAAGAGTGGCTTGGACAGGGCCGCGAGGGCGTAGCCGAGCAGGATCAGCGGCTTCCTTCGGCCGAGCCGGTCGGAAACCCAGCCGGAAAAGACCTTGGTGATCGACGCGGTCGCTTCCGCGATCCCGTCGATCAGCCCGACCATGGCGACGCTGAGGCCGAGCGTCCCGACCATGAATAGCGGAAGCAAAGCGTGGATGATCTCGGACGACAGGTCCATCGCCAGGCTGACGAAACCGAGCGCGAGGACGGTGCGCGGAAGGGCGGGCCGGGGCGGCTGCAACGGCGAAGCCTCCATGACTCCCCTCCCTGCAAGGGAGGGGCCGGGGGTGGGTCCGCCGAAGGCGGCCGAAACGCCGAGCCGGCAATTAGTCTCGCTGCGCTCGCCTGCCCACCCCGAGCCCCTCCGTTGCAGGGAGGGGAAGAGCGCCCTTAGCCGCCGCTTAACCGTTCTCAGCTATGGCTAGAACGCAACGACAGCCGAGCGGGTGACTTTCATGAGCTTCTCTTTCTCCGATTTCTCCTCGGCGCTGGAGGCCGGCGCCGGCCTTTCGCCCGACGACGTGCTGACCATCCGCCGGGCCGTCTGGCCGGACGGAATCGTCGCCCGCGCCGAGGCGGAGGCGATCATCGAGCTGAACCGGCTGGCCGGCGGCGCTGGCGCCGAATGGGGCGACTTCTTCATCGAGGCGGTCACCGATTCGGTCGTCAACGGCAAGGAACCGCGCGGCTATGTCGACGAGGAGACGGCGGCCTGGCTGATCGGCCGGCTGGACCGGGACGGACAGGCGATCGGGGCGGTCGAGCTCGAGCTGGTCGTCAAAATCGTCGAGAAGGCGCTCAATGCCCCCGCCGGGCTAAAGGCCTGGGCGCTGGCCCGGATCGAGGCCTGCGTCCTCAGCGGCGAAGGCGCGACCCGGCGCCACGGCGACCTGAGGCCGGGAGTCGTCGACGAGGCCGAGGTCGCGCTCCTGCGCCGGCTCGTCTTCGCGAGCGGCGGCGACGGCGCGCTCGTCGTCAGCCAGGACGAAGCGGAGATGCTATGGCGGATCAAGGACGCCACGCTCGGCGCCGCCAACGCGCCCGGGTGGAAGCAATTGTTCGTCCAGGCGGTCGGCAATCATCTCATGGCCTATTCCTCCTACCGTCCGCTCGAGCGGGCCGAAGCCGGGCGCCTCGAAACCTTCATGAACGACCGGCGCAGCAGCCTGCTCGGCTTCCTCGCCCGGATGGGCCGTCCGGACTTCGCCGGCGCTCTGAAGCTGCTCGAGCGGGAAGCCGGCGCCGGCGAGCACCAGGCGGCGGTCGCGGCCGCGGCGGCGGTCACCCCGACCGAAAATGTCTGGCTTCAGTTCAACGTCGCCCGCGACGCCCGGAAGGACGAACTCGAAGAGGCTCTGCTCCGCTTCCTCGAAGACGAAAGCGACTGAGCGCCCGATCTGCCCCTCCCTGGCAGGGAGGGGAAAGTCGCGTTGGGCTAGGAAAATGGGCGGCGCACGCCTATCTAGCGCCCTCCCCATGGCCACAATCCTCCCCTCCCCGCCCAAGGTCGGCATGGTTTCGCTCGGCTGCCCGAAGGCTCTCGTCGATTCCGAGCGGATCCTGACCAAACTCAGGTCCGACGGCTACCAGCTGTCGCCCGATTACGAGCAGGCCGACGTCGTCCTCGTCAACACCTGCGGATTTCTCGATTCCGCGAAGGAGGAAAGCCTTGCGGCGATCGGCGAGGCGATCGCCGAGAACGGGCGGGTGATCGTCACCGGCTGCATGGGCAATGAGGCCGACGTCATCCGCGCCAAATTCCCCGAGGTGCTCGCGGTCACCGGCCCGCACCAATATGAGCAGGTCGTCGGCGCGGTCCACGTCGCCGCCCCGATCCCGCCTTCCGCCTATCTCAACCTGGTGCCGGAAGGCGGGCTCAAGCTCACCCCCCGCCATTATTCCTATCTGAAGATCTCCGAGGGCTGCAACCATCGCTGCAGCTTCTGCATCATCCCCTCGATCCGCGGCGACCTGGTCAGCCGCCGGCCCGACGCGATCCTGCGCGAGGCGGAGAAGCTGGTCGCGGCCGGGACGAAGGAATTGCTGGTCATCAGCCAGGACACGTCGGCTTATGGAGTCGACCTCCGCCACGCCTCCTGGCCGTACAAGGGCGGCGAGGTCCGGGCCCATATGACCGACCTCGCCCGCGAGCTCGGCCGGCTCGGCGCCTGGGTGCGGCTCCATTACGTCTATCCCTATCCGCACGTCGACCGGGTGATCCCTTTGATGGCCGAGGGCCTCGTCCTCCCCTATCTCGACATCCCGTTCCAGCATGCGGCGCCGTCGGTGCTGAAGGCGATGAAGCGGCCGGCCAACGAGGCCAGGGTGCTCGAGCGGATCCGCGGCTGGCGGGAGATCTGCCCCGACATCGCCATTCGCTCGACCTTCGTCGTGGGCTTCCCGGGCGAAACCGAGGCCGATTTCGAATATCTGATGCAGTGGCTCGAGGAAGCCCGGCTCGACCGCGTCGGCGCCTTCCGCTTCGAGCCGGTCCAGGGCGCGGCCGCCAACAGCCTGCCCGGAGCGGTGCCGGAGGAGGTCAAGGAGGAGCGCTACGCCCGGCTGATGGAGCTCACCGCCCGGATCTCGGCGGCCAAGCTTCAGGCCAGGATCGGCCGCGAGATCGACGTGCTCATCGACGAGGCCGACGGCGAAGGCGGCGCCACCGGCCGCTCGAAGGCCGACGCGCCGGAGATAGACGGCGAGGTCCACCTGCGGGATGCCTTGGGCCTCGAGCCCGGCGACATCGCCAAGGTGCTGATCGAGGATGCTGACGAGCACGACTTGTTCGGAGCGCCGATCTGACGTACATGCACGGACAGGATTGTGCATGCACATGAGAGATCCCGTGCAACCTCGCCGCAAGCAGACCCCGATCACCATCCGCTCCGATCGCGCCGCCGCGCGCCTGAAGCTTCTCACTCGCGGCGGTCGAAGTCAGGCGGAGATCATCGAGGAGGCGCTGGATCGCCTTCCCATCCCCGCCGGAGTTGCGGAAGAGCGACAGCGCTGGCGAACGGAGCTGGATGAGCTCATTGCCAAGGTTCCGAAAGATTCCGGCATGACGATGAAGGCGTTCGACGCGCTCGAATATGATGAAAACGGCGATCCGCGGTGATCGTGGACACGTCGGCCTTGGTGGCCGTCGCACAGGATGAGCCTGGCAGCGATGTGCTCAAGGACGCGATCGGCGGAGGAGGCCTGGTTCCCGCACCCGTGGTCGTCGAGTATCGCCGGGTCCTGACCAATCGGGGCGCTCGCGACGCGCCGGCGAGCGAGGAGGTGCTCGCAAAGCTCCTCGCCAGGCTGGCCGTGGAGCCGTTCACCGCCCAGGATGCCGACATTGCCGCCGCCGCGAACCGTGATTACGGTGCCGGCAACGGACGCGGCGGCAGGCTCAATCTCCTCGACCTGATGGTGTACGCAACCGCCAAGCGTCTCGGCCTTCCCATTCTGTGCACCGGACGTGACTTCGCGTCGACCGACATCCTGATCCATCCCTCAAGCCGCCCGTGGTGACCATGCCGACCGATCTCTCCCCACTCCTCCGCCCCGACAAGGGCCAGCCGGCGACCGCTCTCCACCTCGTCGACAAGAAGGGCTTCGACTCCTGGCTCAAGGCGCAGCCCGCCCGCGTGCGGCAGGCGGTGTCGGCGCAGGGGTTCCGCGGCGAGGGCTATCAGCTCGCCATCCTGCCCGGTGAGCAGTCGGAATGGTCGGCGGTGCTGGGCGTCGCCAATGTCGACGAGCTCAGTCCCTGGTGCCTCGCCAAGGCCGCGGAGAGCCTGCCCGAGGGCAAATACCGGGTCGAAGGGCGCGGGCCCGGGCCGGCGGCGCTCGGCTGGTTGCTCGCCCAATATCGTTTCGAGCGCTACAAGAAAGCGGAAGGCAAGGCCGGACCGCGCGTCCTGCTCAGCGCCGAGCCGGCCCGGATCGAGGAGACGGTCCGGCTCGCCGAGTCGATCAGCCTTGTCCGCGACCTGGTCAACTCTCCCGCCAGCGACCTCGGCCCCGCCGAGCTCGAAACGGCGGTGCGGGAGGTCGCGGCCGAGTGCGGCGCCGAGGTCGCCGTCACCTCCGGCGCCGCGCTGGACGAAGGCTATCCGATGATCGCCGCGGTCGGCCGGGCCGCCGTTCCGGAGCGGGCGCCTCGGCTCGTCGAGCTGGAATGGGGCGACCGCCGCCATCCCAGGATCGCGATCGTCGGCAAGGGCGTCTGCTTCGACGCCGGGGGCCTGGACATCAAGCCGGCTTCGGGCATGCGGCTGATGAAGAAGGACATGGGCGGCGCCGCCCACGCTCTGGCGCTGGCCCGGCTGGTGATGAAGAGCCGCCTGCCCGTCCGGCTCCATCTGCTCATCCCGGCGGTGGAGAACTGCGTCTCCGGCGCCGCCTTCCGCCCCGGCGACGTGCTGGGCAGCCGCAAGGGGCTGACCG
>JBEVDE010000205.1:0-3021 GCA_040514175.1 Allosphingosinicella sp.
GTAGAAGGGCGACGCAGACACCTGGCCGCAGGGGCGCTCAGTCTCCTCTCGGTGTATCTACTGGGAGCGACAGGGCTCGGCACCAATTTCGATTCCCGCCTGCTCGCCGCGCACAACAGCGAGCGCAGCGCCGCCGGGATCGCGCCTCTACATTGGAGCGACGACCTCGCCGCCGACGCGGCCGACTGGGCCGAGACGCTCGCCGAGGCCGACGACCTGGTCCATGCCGAGGACGAGGATCCCGACGATCCGCAGGGCGAGAATCTGTGGCTGGGCACGCGCCGCGCTTACACGCCCGAGGAGATGGTCGGGATGTGGATCGAGGAGAAACGCCATTTCAAGCCGGGAGTCTTTCCGGACAACAGCCGCACCGGCAATCTCGAGGACGTTGGCCATTATACCCAGCTGATGTGGAGCGACACGCGCCGGGTCGGCTGCGCGAAGAGCGCCAACGAAGAGAATGAGGTGCTGGTCTGCCGCTACGCCGCGGCCGGCAACGTGATCGGCGAGCGGCCTTTCTAACCGCGACGGACTATGCCCGTATTGACCCTCGCCAAGCGAGAGGCGAAGGCGCGTGCCGAACGGCAGTGCGGCAGCGAAAGGGATCAGGCGATGCCCGTCGAAATCGCGGAGTTGGTGATCAAGGCCGGTGTCCAGTCGGCTTTCGAGGAGGCGGTCGCGAAGGCCCTGCCCTTGTTCGAGGCGGCGCGCGGCTGCCGTTCGGCTCGGCTCGAACGGTCGGTCGATTGCCCCGAGCGGTACCGGCTGGTCGTCAACTGGGAGACGATCGAGGACCATATGGTCCATTTCCGCGAATCGCCCGCCTTCCAGGAGTGGCGCGCCCTCGCCGGCCCGCATTTCGCCGAGCCGCCGCGCGTCGACCATGTCGAGATCGCGCTCGAGGGGTTCGGAGCGGGCTGAGCCGGCAGCCGAGGAAAGCGTAGCCCGGGGGATCCAGCGGGGTTCGCGCGTTGTTGGGCCTGGATGGACAATGAGTCATTCTTCGGCGCGAGCCCCTATCACGTCGCGATGGCGGCCATCGGGGCGGGGATCATCCTCGCTTACTGGCTGCCGCGCTTCTTCTCCGGACGGGAGCCGGCGGCTTCGGCCCTGCTGATCCTCTTCGGAGTCCTGGCTTTCTCCTTCGTTCCGGGGATGCCGGCCGCGATCGACCCGCGATCCTCCCCCAAGATCTGGGAGCTGACCAGCGAGCTCGCCATCGTCGTCGCCCTGTTCGGGACCGGCCTCAGGATCGACAATCTCCGGTCCCGTCGCCACTGGCAGCCGACTGTGCGCCTCTTGGCCGTGGTCATGCCGCTGACGATCCTCGCGGTCGCTCTGCTCGGCTGGGCGCTGGCGGGGATGACCCTCGCCGGCGCGCTCCTCCTCGGCGCCGTGCTTGCGCCGACCGACCCGGTGCTCGCCGGCGACGTCCAGGTCGGGCCTCCGACCGAAGGCGGCGAGCATCCGGTGCGTTTCACTCTCACCGCGGAAGCCGGCCTCAACGACGGCCTCGCCTTCCCGTTCGTCTATCTCGGCCTGATCATCGCCGCCGAGGGCTTCGCACCCGGTTCCTGGGCGCTGGAATGGTTCGCCCGCGACGTCGTCTACCGGATCCTGGTCGGAGTCGCCTCCGGAGCGGCGATCGGCTGGCTGCTCGGGCGCGTTCTGTTTGCCGTTCCGGCGAAAAATCTGCTCGCCGACACCGGCTCCGGATTGCTGGCCCTTGCCGGGGTCCTTCTCTGCTACGGCCTGACCGAGCTGATCGAAGGCTACGGCTTCATCGCCGCCTTCGTCGCCGGCCTCGCCCTCCGGCGCGCGGAGTCGGGGCACGATTTCCACGGCCAGCTGCACGGCTTCAATGAAGCCATCGAACATGCCCTCACCGCGATTCTGCTCGTGCTGATCGGCGGAGTTCTCCCCATCCTGTGGTGGGAGCTCGACTGGAGATATGTCGCGATCGGCTTGGCGCTCATCTTCGTCATTCGGCCGCTGGCCGGCTGGTGGGGCCTCCGGGGGACGGAGCTCAAGCCCCGCGAGCGCTTCGTCGTCGCCGCCTACGGAGTGCGCGGAATCGGCTCGATCTACTATCTCGGCTACGCCACCAGCCATCTGGAGTTCGTCGACGAAGGGCAGCTCTGGGCCACCATCACCTTCACGATCGCCGTCTCGACGATCGTCCATGGCCTGACCGCCGGCGCCGCCGTCGAACGGGTGACGAGGGAGACGGAAGCCAGGCGGGCCTGAGCGAATCGGCCGGCTGGCCCCACCCGTCACCCTATGGACCTGCCCGGTGTGTTGCATAAATAATACACTTTCCCCCTTGCGCAGGGTGGGCCCCCTGCCCCATTTACGCTCCGAGATGATGAGGGGAGCGAAATGGCTACCGAGACCAAGCTGAAGCTGGAAGCGCCCGAGGCGCTGGCTACCGTCCAACCCGAGCAGGCGTCGGGGCTGGTTCCGGTCGCGGACGCGGTCAAATCGAAGCTCGAGACCGTGGTCGACAAGTTCGTCGACGAATTGGTCTCGGCCGATTCGAACAGCCCGGAGTTCGGCAAGAAAGTCGACGAGCTCACCAATATGGGCCGAAAGCAGATCGCCGAAGCGGCCGGCCATTCGAACCGCTTCCTCGACCGGCCGATCCGGGCGATCGACAAGGACAGCGGAATCGGCGCCGACCTGACCGAGCTTCGCAAGACGGTCGAGGATCTCGATCCGGGCCGGAACGGCGCCGGCAAGCCGCGCAAGTTCCTCGGGATCATCCCGTGGGGCGGCGGCCTCAAGAATTATTTCCGAAGCTACCAGTCCGCCCAGACCCACATTTCGGCGATCCTTTCCCGGCTCGCGTCGGGCAAGGACGAATTGCTGATGGACAATGCGGCGATCGACACCGAGCGGGCCGGCCTTTGGAAGACGATGGGCCAGCTCGAGCAGATGATCCACATCTCCAAGGCGCTCGACCAGAAGCTCGAGGACAAGGCGATCGAGCTCGACTCGACCGAGCCTGCCAAGGCCAAGGCG
>JBEVDE010000231.1:0-4086 GCA_040514175.1 Allosphingosinicella sp.
ATTCGTTGGTCGGCCGGTCCAGGAAAATGGCAGTTTTCCGCCATTTTCTCGGGAAGTCGCAGAAAACCTATGTCAAGCAGGTTTCTTTTTTTTGACACATAATTTCGGCCTTGCAAGGCCGCTCCGAGACTTCCAGAAAGGTCGCTCCGGCGGGGCGAATCTCCCTCCGGACGCCACAGCAAGAACGTTCTTCCGAATCGGTGCCGCCGGGGGGTCGCCGTGTGCCGGGAGAAGTTTGCGCCAGACAGGGCCCGTTTGAAAGAGGCCTGGTAGGAAGAGGGGGTGCGTTTTGTGTCTTTGAAGCCGGCGGGAGGCAGCCAGACAATCGACGCGATGGAGCGGGGCGCGCTCCAGGCGGCCTGGGAATCGATTCGCGCGGGGCTGAGGCGCGATTGCGGCGCCCGCACCTTCGACGGCTGGCTTCGGCCGATCGCGCTCGGCAATTTCGACTCGGACACCGGCGCCCTTCGTCTCGAGCTGCCGTCGCAATTCATGGCCGACTGGGTCCAGACCCATTTCTCCGAGCGGCTGACCCTGGCCTGGCGCGCCGCCTGCCCGTCGGTCCGCCATATCGCCGTCGCGGTCGGCGCCGCCGCGCCCAGGACCGCCGCGGTGGTCGAGATCCCGGCCCCGCCCGCTTCCGAGGAGCCCGCCCCCGGCGACGGACTCTATGCCGTCGCTCTGGAGCCCCGCTACCGCTTCGAGAATTTCGTCGTCGGCAAGGCCAATGAGGTCGCCTTCAGCGCCGCGATGACTCTCGCCACCGCCGACAATGTCGCGTTCAACCCGCTCTTCCTTCACGGCGGCACCGGCCGCGGCAAGACCCATCTTCTCCACGCCATCGGCCATGAATTCCACCGCCTTCGGCCGCGCTCGAAGATCATCTACATGTCGGCCGAGAAGTTCATGGTCGAGTTCGTCGCCGCGCTTCGCGCCAACGACACCATCCAGTTCAAGCAGCATCTGCGCGCCGCCGACCTCCTCATGATCGACGACGTCCAGTTCATCGCCGGCAAGGAATCGACCCAGGAAGAATTCTTCCACACGATGAACGAGATCATCTCGGCCGGCCGCCGGCTCGTCATCAGCTCCGACCGCGCGCCTCAGGATCTGGACGGGATCGAGCCGCGGATCCTCTCGCGCCTCTCCTGGGGGCTGGTCGCCGACATCAACCAGGCCGATCTCGAGCTTCGCCTCAACATCATCCACAAGAAGCTCGAGGCGCTTCCCGAAGTGTCGGTTCCGGACGACGTCGCCATGTTCCTCGCCAAGAGGATCAGCTCGAACGTCCGCGAGCTGGAGGGCGCCCTCAACCGTATCGCCGCCTACGCGACCATGCAGAATCGGGTCATCGACCTCGATTTCGTCTCGGAAGTGCTCGCCAACACTCTGCGCGCCAACCAGCGCCGGATCTCGATCGACGAGATCCAGACCCGGGTCTCGGAGCATTACCGGATCCGCAAGGCGGAGATGACCAGCGCCCGCCGCGCCCGCGAGGTCGCCCGCCCGCGCCAGGTCGCCATGTATCTGTCCAAGCAGCTCACCCCGCGCTCGCTGCCCGAGATCGGCCGCCGCTTCGGCGGGCGCGACCATACGACGGTGATCCACGCCGTCCGCCAGATCGAGAAATTGCGCGCCCAGGACAGCGAGCTCGACGCCGACATCCGCCTGCTGACGAGACAGCTGGAGGGGTAGTCCGAAAAATTCCTCCCCTGCATTGGCAGGGGAGGGGGACCATGCGAAGCATGGTGGAGGGGCCTTTCTGACTTTCGGAGAACCCCTCCACCGCGCTTCGCGCGGTCCCCCGCCCCGACCAAAGTCGGGGAGGAATTAGGAAAGAGTCACTTCCACGCCGGCCCCTGGATGTCGAAGCCCGCCGCCTCGAGCCGGTCCAATATGCCGCCCGTCTCCGCCAGCGTGCGCAGGCCGAGGACCGCCACCGTCACCTCATCCTCGTCGAGCAGGGCGCGCATCTGGGCGAGAAGCTCTTCCGGCGAAGGCCCGATTCCGATTCCGGCCGGCCAGCAGCTCGAGAAGACCTTGTCCGCCGGCGAGGCGAGCACCTCGCGCACGCGCCGCGCCGCCCAGGCGTCGGATCGCGCCTGCACCGCCGCCGGTCCCGCCTCCGCGGCGGCGATCGAGTCGATCAGGCAGGGGACATGCTCCGCCGGAAGCGAGGCGAACAGATCCTTCACCACCGGCTTCGCTTTCGACTTCGCGATCGGATCGACGGCGACCTTGAGCTTGTAGGTCTTGATCGCCCGCTCGACATAATCGGCGGCATGGCGGCCGTAATCCACATCGCCTTTGGCGCGATCGCGAAGGTCGTTGGAAAGATGCAGCGGGTGGCGCCGCTCGAAACCGCTCTGCGCCATCCCGCGCGCCTGCAGCGCGGCGAGGCGCCGCATATGCTCGGGGGCGACGAATTGCCCGAGATCCTGGTCCTTCGGGAGGCTTCCCATCTTCTTATATTTGGCGAGCCAGCCGATCAGGTTGAACGGATTGCCGACGGTAAGAGCGTGCGACTGCGGGAACATCACCCGGTCCGCCTTGCGCAGGGCGTCGGTCAGAGCGGCCGGATCCCATCGGGTGGTCTTGGAGACTCCGGCGATGGCGCCGACCAGAACGATGGTCGTCCTGTCGCTGCGCACCGTCCACATCGGCACGCCGCTCCGGCGCCCGGTGACGACGATGTCCTCGACCTGCGCCCGGTCGTCCTTCGCGGTCTGCGCCGGCGCCGCGGACGCGGCCGCGATCGCGGCCATGGCGGCCGCTCCGATGGATTTCAGCATTCACCCTCCCCGAATTTCTTTTCATTCCCCTGCCGGGGCGCGAACTTCGGGCCGGCGGATGAACGCCTGTTGAATAGAGAAAAGAAAGGCAGGGCTACGACCTGCGTCTCCTCTCCCGCTTTTCGCGGGAGAGGGGGGACCCAAGCCGAAGGCCTGGGGGGTGAGGGTCTTGCCGAGTCCGCGGTACAGACCCTCACCTCCCACCGCGTCGCGGCGGGCCCCTCCTCTCCCGTAAGAACGGGAGAGGGAATAATCTAGCGCTTGCGCTCGGGCGCCACCGTGATCTTCACCGTCTCGCCATTGTTGCCCGGGAAGCCGGTGAACATCGCCTCGATCAAATTCGGCACCAGCACGCCGAGCTCGTCGGTGCGCGAGCGCGCCCGGGCCGTGCCTTCGAACACCGCCTCGCCGTCGGGCCGGCGGATGTCCATGTCGAGGAAGCTGGTATAGACGGTGTAGACGTCGATCTCCTCGCCGAAGCCGCGATACCAGAAGGGATCGTCCCAGCCGTAATAGAAAGGCGAGCGAAGCCGGCCGTAGCCGCCGAAGCGCGACCAATAGGGCCGGTAGCCGAAGCCGCCGTAGCCGAAGCCGCGGCCGAAGCGAGACGACGGATAGGTGACGACCTGCTGGCGGCCGTCGTCGACGCCGTAGCCGAGCGAGACGATCAGGGACGCCGATTGCGGCGAGCCCGCCTCGCTATAGCCCTGGGCGACCATGTGCCGGCGGACGAGGTCGGCGTAGCGGGAGAATTCGAGGCCGCCGCGATCCTCGGGATCGGCCGCCTGGATGGCGAAGGTCTGGCCGGCCGGGGCGGGCATCGCCTGGTAGCGGGAAACCTGGGTCGGAAGGCCGGTCGCGCAGCCGCCGAGCGCGAGCAGGGCCGCCGGCGCGGCGAGGGTCAGCAGTCTTTTGGCGAGTGACATTGGGACTCATCCTCTTTGGAACGGAGCCGTAGCTGTAACTATATAGGAAACCGCGCCTTTCTACAAAAGGCGGCTGAATGGGGGCTGAAGCCGAAAATTCGGTGTCAGACACCGAATTTCGCGGCGCGGGCCAATCCCGCACCGTTCGGGCTGACCGCTCCGGCTAATCGGTGCCAGGCACCAATTTCCAGGATACGAGCCAAGCCCCCGAGCCTGATCCTTAATTGGTGCCTGGCACCAATTAAGGTTGGGCGGCATGGCTGTCGTCGCTGGAGCCGGATGCGCCGCGCAGCATGGCGTTTCGACGTCGCGCCTTTGCGCCTTTGCGCCTTTTCCGGGAAATGAAAGGCGGGGGCTTCGACCGTCGG
>JBEVDE010000270.1:0-15250 GCA_040514175.1 Allosphingosinicella sp.
CGCCTTGCCGGCAACCGCGGTCGTTATGGCCTCCTCGAGCGCCTCGGGCCCGCCCCCCAGCAGCGCGGCGGCATTCCCGTCGAGCCACTCGAAGAAGCCGCGGTCCTCGATCAGGGCGTATTTGACGATTTCGGCATAGCCCGCACGCATCTGGCGCCGGTCTAGGGTCGAGAGGCAGGCCGGGTCGATCAGGACGAGGGCGGGCTGGTGGAAAGCGCCGACGAGGTTCTTCCCCGCGGCCGCGTTGATCGCCGTCTTGCCGCCCACCGAGCTGTCCACCTGGGCGAGAAGGGACGTCGGGATCTGGATGAAATTGCAGCCCCGCTTGACGATCGCCGCGGCGAAGCCGGCCAGGTCTCCGACGACTCCGCCGCCGAAGGCGACGACATGATCGCCACGCTCGATTCCCAGCGCCAGCAGCCGCTCGACGAGTAAGGCGAGCTGTTCCCAGCTCTTGCTCCGTTCGCCGGGCGGCACCACGATCGGCACGACCCTTATATCTCCAAGCCCCCGGACGAGGCGCGGGCCCTGCGCTTCCCAGACGTCGGCGTCGGTGATCACGACCAGGCGGCCGTCTCGGGCATAAGGACCGAGATGCTCGCCGGCGCGGTCGAGGAGCCCGTGCCCGATCAGCACATCATAGCTTCGAGCGCCCAGCGCGACCGGAACCGTTCTCATGCGATCAGCCGCATTGCGCCCGGTGGAGAAGCTTCTGGTCCGCCAGAACCAGCGCCATCATCGCTTCGACCACCGGCGCGCCGCGAATGCCGACGCACGGATCGTGACGGCCGAGCGTGGAGATCTCGGTTTCCCGGCCGTCGCGGTCGATCGTCCTCATCGGGGTGCGGATCGATGAGGTGGGCTTGAACGCCACCCGCACGACCAGATCCTGCCCCGTCGAGATACCGCCCGCTATGCCGCCGGCGTGGTTGGCCAGAAACTCGGGACCCGCCCGCATCTCGTCCGCATTCTGCTCGCCGCGAAGCCGCGCCGCCCCGAATCCTTCGCCGATCTCGACCGCCTTCACGGCGTTGATCGACATCATCGCCGAGGCGAGCTCCGCATCCAGCTTGGCGTAGAGCGGCGCGCCCCAGCCCGCGGGCACTCCGGTGGCGACGCATTCGACCACGGCGCCAAGCGAGGAGCCGGCCTTTCGCGCCTCGTCCACCAGGGATTCCCAACGCAACGCGGCGCCCGCGTCGGGGCAGAAGAAGGGGCTGGCGTGGATGGCGTTCGGGTTGAAGGCGGCCCGATCGATGGCGTCCCCGCCGAGCTCGACGACATAGGCCAGGATCGAGACTTCCGGCACGACCAGCCGGGCAACCGCCCCGGCCGCGACCCGGCAGGCCGTCTCGCGGGCCGAGCTCCGGCCGCCGCCGCGCCAGGCGCGAAAGCCGTATTTGCTGTCATAAGCGAAATCGGCGTGGCCCGGCCGATAGGCGCCCTGCTGCGCCTCATAATCCTTGGGCCGCTGGTCCACATTCTCGATCAGCAGGCTGATCGGCGTTCCCGTCGTTCGGCCCTCGAAGACGCCGGAAAGGATCCGCACCTGGTCCGGTTCGCGCCGCTGGGTCGCGAAACGCGACTGGCCGGGACGGCGCCGGTCGAGCCACGGCTGAATGTCGGCGGCGGCAAGGCGGAGGCCGGGCGGACAGCCGTCGACCAGGGCGCCGATCGCGGGGCCGTGGCTTTCGCCCCAGGTCGAGAAGCGGAAGACCCGGCCGAAGCTGTTATAGCTCATGACCGCTCGCCCTCCGGAGGGCCGATGATTCCGAAAGTGGTGGCATTGTCCTGCGCATCCTGGATGCCCCGGGCCAGGATGGCGAGACCATAAACGGTCGCGGCGTTTTCCGAAGCGATCACCGCCTTGCCGAGATCGCCGGACCGGGCGAGCGCCTGGGCGGCGAGCGCCGTGTTCGCTTCTTCCTCGACCCGCAGGCCGGCCTCGAGAAGCCATTTCCGGCATTGGGCCAGGGCCATGGGATGGCTCGCCACACGGCTGATCCCGTCCCGGCCGGCGCCCGGCAGGGCGAGCAAATGCATCCGCACCGGCAGGCGATGGCTCGACAGCAGCACGAGCCCGTTTTCGCGGATCAGCCGATCGACGCTCGGCACGGCGCCGGCGGTGTTATTGCGCAGCGGCAGCATGCCCCGGTCGACCTCGCCGTTGCGAACCGCCTCCACGACCGCCGCGAAGGTCGGTTTCGCGACGGCAAGCCAATCCGGCAGAAACGCGTGGCAGGCTTCCTCGCCAAAGGCTCCCGCCGCGCCTTGATAGGCTACCCGCCGCGTCATTCCGGGCGCGCGACCGCGGCGCGCAGCGAGCGCATGAAGGGGACGAAGCCCGGAAAGCTGGTGCCGATCATGGCCGCCTCGTCCACCGTCACCGGCTCGCGCGAGGCCAGGCCCAGCACCAGAAAGCTCATCGCGATGCGGTGGTCGCCGAGGGTGCGGATCCGCGCCCCGCCCCGCACGGTCCCGCCGCAGCCACGGACTCGAAGGGTGTCGCCCTTCGCCTCGGCCTCGACGCCGCACGCCGCCAGTCCGTCGATGATCGCCTGCAGCCGATCGCTTTCCTTGACCCTCAGCTCGCCGACGCCGTGCATCAGAGTGTCTCCGGTGGCGAAGGCGGCAGCGACGGCGAGGATCGGATATTCGTCGATCATCGAAGCCGCACGAAGGGCCGGCACCGTCACTCCGCGAAGGGCGGACGTCCGCGCCGTGATATCGCCCACCGGTTCGCCGCCCTTGTCGCGCCGGTTGGCGACCGAGAGATCCGCTCCCATCTCGGTCAGGGAAAGGAAGAGTCCGGTTCGCGACGGATTCAGAAGGACCCCCTCCACCGTCACTTCGGACCCCGGCGCCAGCAAGGCGGCGACGAGGGGAAAGGCGGCGGATGACGGGTCTCCGGGGACCTGGACCCGAGTGCCCGTCAGGGCTCGACGGCGCCCCAGGCGCACGCAGTGACCGGCCTCGTCGGGCCCGATTTCGACGTCGCATCCGAAGGCGCGAAGCATGTTTTCGGTATGATCGCGGCTCGGAGCCGGCTCCACTACCTCTACCGGCCCCTTGGCCCGCAGGCCGGCGAGCAGGATGGCCGACTTCACCTGGGCGGACGCCTTGTCGGACAGATGCCGGATACCGGTCAGAGCGCCTCCGCCCAGGTTCACCGGAAGCCGGCGCGAGCCGTCGGTCCGGGCCCCCATTCGGACCAGCGGCTCGAGCACGCGATCCATCGGCCGTTCGCGCAGTGAAGCGTCACCCGTGAACGAGGCCTCGAGCGGATATCCCGCGGCCGCGCCCATCAGCAACCGCACGCCGGTACCCGAATTGCCGCAGTCGATCGGGGCCCGCGGGGAGCGCCAGGCCGCTCCGCCGATCCGCCATTCCCCGCCGGCGAGACGCTCGGCCTGCGCACCGAACGCGCGGACCGCTTTCGCGGTGTCGAGCACGTCTTGCGATTCGAGCAGGCCCTCGATCCTCGTCTCCCCCTCGGCGAGCGCCCCCAGGATGAGCGCCCGATGCGAAATCGACTTGTCTCCCGGCGCGACGACTCTGCCCCGCAGCCCTTCTCCCGTCGAGGCACGAAGCAGATCCCCGGTCATGCCGCCCGCGACTTGGGACGAGCGCCCCGTCTCAGCAGCCCTGCAATCGTCGCCGCGACGTCCAGCGCCTGGGTCTGGTTGAGGCGCGGATCGCAATGGGTCAGGTAGCGGCGCGGAAGGTCCGCCTCCACGAGGGGAAGGCTGCCCCCGAGGCATTCCGTCACGTCGGCGCCGGTCATTTCGAGATGCACTCCGCCCGGATACACGCTTTCGGCCTCGGCGACGTCGAGGAAAATGGCGATTTCGGCCATGATATCGCTGAGCAGGCGAGTCTTCAACGCGCCCCTGCTCTGGGTATTGCCGTGCATCGGATCTATCGACCAGATGACCTTGCGCCCCTCGCGAGCCGTCGCCCGCATGAGCGCCGGCAGATGGGCGGCCGCGCGTTCGGCGCCGAACCGGCCGATGACCACCAGCCGCCCCGGCCGGTTTTCCGGATCGAGCCTGTCGATCAGCCGAAGGAGCTCGCCGGCGCCCAGGCTCGGCCCGCATTTGAGGCCGATCGGATTGCCGACTCCCCGCGCGAACTCGACATGCGCGCCGTCGAGCTGACGGGTCCGGTCGCCCAGCCAGATCATGTGCCCGGACGTGGCGAACCAGCTCTCGCTGGTTTCGTCGTAGCGGGTGAGCGCCTCCTCGTAATTGAGCAGCAAGGCCTCG
Source organism: Allosphingosinicella sp. (assembly GCA_040514175.1). Taxonomy (GTDB): domain Bacteria; phylum Pseudomonadota; class Alphaproteobacteria; order Sphingomonadales; family Sphingomonadaceae; genus Allosphingosinicella. The sequence continues at coordinate 4,266 of JBEVDE010000270.1, forward strand.
TGGCTGGTGAAGGTGCTGACCGGGCGCGGAGTCGGCGGCGTGCCGCTCGGCTCCGGCGTTCCGAGCCGCGCGCGCGCGGCGCGCATGATCCCCGGCAGGTCGGCATAGGAAGCGGAAGAGTAAGCGGCGAGCAGCTCGATCGTCACCTGCGCCTGCCGGTGCGCGGCCAACAGGCGCTTGGGATCGGGCGTGCGATCGCTCAGGGTGAACGCCGGTCCGTTGACCGCATCCCCCCTGTAGCTGGGCAAAGTGACTCCGGCGACGGTTTCGGTTTCGGATGAACGCGGCTTGGCGAACTGCCCGGCGATCCGCGCCAGATGGACGATTTCCCGCTCGCCCTGAGCCCGCAGCATGGCGCCCATTTGCAGGAGAAGGTTGAACGTCATCCGCACCTTGTCGGCGCCGAACTCGGCGAAGCTCTCGGCGCAGTCGCCGCCCTGGAGCATGAAGGCGCGGCCCTGGGCCACCTGGCCCAGCAGGGCGCGCAGGTGGAGGATGTCGGCGGCGTGGGTCAGCGGCGGCGACTGGCGGAGCCGCTGCTCCACCCGCGCCAGGGCGCCGCGATCGGGATAGACCGGCGTTTGCGCCGCCGGGCGGCTTCGCCAGCTGTCGGGTTGCCAGCTCATCGCGACGCCGCTTCCGGCTGCGCGTCCCCGGGCGCTGCCACACCGGGCGGCTCGGGACGCCAGTGGCAAAGGCTGAGACTCCCCGCCGTGCGGATGACGTCGATGCGCTCGCCGGCGGCGAGCCGATCCTGCGCCTCATCCTTGTCGAGGATGCCGTAGCGTTGATCGTCGGCGATATCTTCGGGAGCGACCCGCCCGACCAGGAAGCCGTCGATCGCGCCTCCGCCGCCCGTCGACTCGAAAATGGCGAGGGAAGGATAATCGGGAAGCTCGAGCCACCAAGAGTGGAAAGGGCTGTTCTCGATGACGGCGATGGCCTCCCGGCGGTTGGCCTGCTCGAGCGCGCTTTCGGGCGTGGCGGCCCAGACGATCGGCGCCGCCCATCCGAACCGGTGCCGAACCTGTTCATGAAGGAGGGTCGAGTCTACCTTCGCCCACAGCACCAGCTCGGTCCTGGCCTGGGCCTGGAGACCGTGCCCCAGAAGCTCGCGCCAGAGATGCGCGATAAGGTCGCGATTGGCGAGTCGGCTCCGGGCGGCAAGGCGTTCCACGATGTCGGCTTCGCGCCGTGGACGAAGCTTGAGCCGGCCGCCATCTTCGCGCTTGGCGGCGGCGACCTGGTGCGAAAGCGCCAGGCGGCGCTCGACCAGCTCCAGCAGGTCATCGTCGAGGCGGTCGATTTCCCGGCGCAATTGGGGCAGGCCGCGCTCGCAATCCTTGAGCCCGCTCGAGGGCCAGATAGTCAGGGTGGGTCGCATGTCCAGTCTCGCTCGCCGCTGCCGCGGCGCCTCGAGACCTGAGGCGCGGCGAGCGGCGTTTCAGCTTAGATTTTCGTTGAAAGGCGGGTTGCTGTCCGGAACGCCCTCAGGCGAACCGGCCCGTAAACGAGCTGGAAAAAAAGAAGCGGACAGCGCGCGAAGAGGGGCAAAGATGCTCCAATTCCATATGCATGTTCCGGCTCCTTCGCGACGCGATGGCGTGCGCTATTAGGCTGGCCGTCTCGCCATGCCCTGTCAAGACGGGATCCAAAAATGATTATTGTGCGATGCAACAGAGCCACTTAGACCATGGCCGATGCAGCTGATTCCGGCCTCAGATCCGAACGCGACCCGGGCGCCGATCGCCGGCGCGCGCCGAATCGTCGTAAAGATCGGCTCGTCGCTGCTCATCGACGAGGCAGGCCGCGCCAGGAAAGGCTGGCTGGCCTCTCTCGGAGAAGACATCGCCGCGCTACGTTCCGAGGGGAAGCAGATCGCGATCGTCTCTTCCGGTGCGGTCGCGCTCGGCCGCGAGCATCTCGGCCTGAAGCGGTCGCCGCGACTCGACTATAAGCAGGCCGCCGCGGCGGCGGGTCAGGCCCTGCTGATGCAGGCCTGGGAGCAGGCGCTCTCGCCGCATGGGATCCCGACAGCGCAATTGCTGCTCACCTTCGAGGATACGGAGCAGCGGCGGCGGTCGCTCAACGCCCGAGCGACCCTGGAAGTCCGGCTCGGCCAGGGCGGCCGGCCCGTGATCAACGAGAATGACAGCGTCGCCACGGAGGAGCTCCGCTATGGCGATAACGACCGGCTGTCGGCGCGGGTCGCCCAATTGATCCGCGCCGACCTGCTCATCCTCCTCTCGGACGTGGACGGCCTCTACACGGCCGATCCGGCCCGCACGCCGGCCGCGGAGCACGTCCCGTTCGTTCCCCGGATCACCGATGAGGTCATGGCCCTCGCCGCCGGATCGAAAGACTCCGGCGTCGGATCCGGAGGAATGCGCACGAAGCTCGAAGCGGCCCGGATCGCCAGCACCTCGGGCTGCGCGACGATCATCGGGTCCGGGCGCGAGGAGAAGCCGCTTTCACGGCTGACCGCCGGGGCCCGCGCGACTATCGTCGCCGCGACCGGCTCGCCGGGAAAGGCGTATAAGCAGTGGATCGCAGGCGCGCTGTCCCCCGCCGGATCGGTGTCGATAGACGATGGCGCGGTCACCGCGCTTGCCGGCGGGAAAAGCCTGCTTCCCGGCGGCATAGTCTCGATCGAGGGCGAGTTCGACCGGGGCGCCTGTATCAGGATCCTCGACCGGCATGGGATGGAGATCGCCCGCGGCATCACGGCCTACAGCGCCGCCGAGGCGCGCACGATCCGCGGGCGGGGCAGTGTTCATATCGCCGCAAGCCTCGGCTATGCCGGACCGGACGAGCTGATCCATCGCGACGATCTGGTGATGTTGTGAGTTTGCGGGCGACAATGGAAGCCATGGGCGCCCGCGCCCGCGACTCGGCGGAGGTACTTCGCCGGGCGCCCGCCGGGCAACGGAGCGCCGCGATTTCCGCCGCCGCCAGGGCCTTGCGGACGGGATCCCAATCGATCCTCGCCGCGAATGAAGCGGACGTGGCCGGCGCCACCGGCCTGGTGGATCGTCTTCGCCTCGACGAGGGCCGGCTGGACGCCATGGCCGCCGCGCTCGACGAGATGGCCTCGCGGCCGGACGTCATTGGCGAAGAGATGGATCGCTGGACCCGGCCCAACGGCCTCGACATCGCCCGGGTGAGGACTCCGATCGGCGTTATCGGCATGATCTACGAAAGCCGCCCGAACGTCACCGCCGACGCCGCCGCGATCTGCCTTCGCTCCGCCAACGCCCTCATCCTGCGGCCGGGATCTGAGGCGCTGAGATCCTGCCTCGCCATCCACGACGCCATTGCCGCGGGATTAGCGGAGGCCGGACTCCCGGCCGGCTGCATCCAGATCGTCCCGACATCGGACCGGGAGGCCGTGGGGCTGATGCTGGAAGGCCTGGGCGGTTCGATCGATCTCATCATCCCGCGCGGCGGGGCGGCCCTGGTCGAGCGGGTCGCCGGTGACGCCAGGGTGCCGACCCTGGGGCACCTCGAGGGCCTCTGCCACTCCTATGTTCATGCCTCCGCGGATCTCGACATGGCCCTTCGAATCGTCGCGGACGCCAAGATGCGCCGAACCTCGGTCTGCGGCGCAACCGAAACCCTGCTCGTCGACCGCGCCATCGGGCCCGCCCTCCTGCCCCGGCTGGCCGACGCGCTGAGCGGGTGCGAGCTTCGAGGCGATCCGGAAAGCCGGCGCCATGCGCCGATGGAGCGAGCCGGCGAATCGGACTGGTCGACGGAATATCTCGCGCCGATACTCGCCGTCCGGACGGTGGCCGGCCTGGACGAGGCGGTCGACCATATCCGGCGCTACGGCACCGGGCATACCGAGGCGATCATCTGCGAGGATGAAGCGGTGGCCGAAGCCTTTCTGGCCAGAGTCGACAGCGCCATCGTCATTTGGAACGCCTCCACCCAGTTCGCGGACGGCGGAGAATTCGGCTTCGGGGCGGAAATCGGAATCGCCACGGGACGGCTGCACGCGCGCGGCCCGGTCGGAGCGGAGCAGCTCACCAGCTTCAAATATCAGATCCGCGGCTCCGGCCAGGCCCGCGGCTGATTATTGTATCCCAAATCGACCGATTGTCAGAGGCCGTCCGCCCCCTCGTGGATGAAATGTTTACGGGCCGTGTCTAGCAAAAGGACGTCGAGCTGATTTTGCGGGTTGACGGCTGCCAGAGGGTCAGGGCAGTTTGGGATCCAATATTGAAACCGCCTCCAAAGGGTTCGAGGCGGCCACGGGATTAGAGATGCTGAGAGCCGGTTCCTTCCACGTCCCCTACAGCGCCGCACCCGGCGTGCCCCTGCCGCGCGCCACCTTCAGCATGACCACCATGACGACGATTATGACCACGCGCGCGCGGGGGGGATACGGCTGACCACGGTTTTACAGAACCAGAGTTTCCCGACCCGCTCCCCCCTCCCGGCGAGCGGGTTTTTTAATGCCTTCGACACCTCATTCAGAAGCGAGACAGACCATGGATCGACAATTTCCGCAGGCGCAGGCGAGCCGCCTCTGCGTCCTCAAATTCGGAAGCTCGGTGCTTCGCGCCGAAGGCGACTATCCGGCGGTCGCCCTCGAAGTCTATCGCCACGTCCGCGACGGCGAGAAGGTGGTCGCCGTCGTCTCCGCTCTGGCGGGAGAGACCGATTCCCTGCTCGACCAGGGCGCCCGTGTCGGGGGCGAGCCCCCTGCCCTCCTCGCTCGGCTCGCCCGCGTCGGCGAACTTCATTCGGCGGCGCTGATGGCGCTGGCGCTGAGCCGCCTCGGCGTGCGCGCCTGCACGATGGATCCCCACGAAATGGGGCTGGTGGCCGAAGGCGACCCGCTCGACGCCAATTTGACGGGCCTCGACCCGGACTCGGTGCTCGGCCGTCTGCAAGACCATGACGTCGTGGTCGTGCCCGGATTTACCGCCGGGCACGCGGAGCATGGCGTGGTGACGTTGGGCCGCGGCGGCACCGATCTCAGCGCCGTCTTCTTCGCCGCCCGGCTGGACGCTCACCGGGTCCGGCTGATCAAGGACGTCGACGGCGTCTATGCGGAGGACCCCGCCCTCAACCCGCTCGCCGAACGCTTTGCCGAGCTCGGCTATGCGCAAGCGGCCCGGGCCAGCGCCGGCCTGATCCAGCCCAAGGCGATCCACGCCGCCGAGGCCCAGGACGTGCTGATCGAAGTGGCCTCGCTGGGCGCCGGGGAAGCGACCACCATCGCCAATCTTCCCGCCCGGCGGTCGCTACCCCTGAAGGCGTCCAGGCTTCGGGTCGCGTTGCTCGGATGCGGCGCGGTCGGAGCGGGCGTTCTGGCTTTCCTGCGGGATCGACCGGATCTGTTCGAGCTCAATCCCGTGCTGGTGCGCGATCCCGGGAAGCACCGGGAAGCGGCCCGGTTCACCTCGGATCCCGGCGAGGCTCTGGCCGGCGATCCCGATCTGGTGGTCGAGCTGATCGGCGGCGCCGATTACGCCGCGGGCCTGCTCTGCTCGGCGCTTCGCGGCGGCGCCCATGTCGTCACGGCCAACAAGGCGGCGCTGGCCAGGCATTACGACACGATCCACGCCTGCGCCCGGGCCGGCGACGCCCGGGTCGCCTATTCCGGAGCCGTCGGCGGCGGATCGCCGGTGCTCGAAGCGGTCAAGCGGCTTCGCGAAGGCGCCGGAGTCGCGGCGATCGAGGGCGTGATGAACGGGACGGCGAATTTCCTGCTCGCCCGGCTCGCCGAGGGATGGGCCTTTGACGACGCCGTCGCCAGGGCTCAGGCGCTCGGCTTCGCCGAAGCAGATCCTTCAACCGACGTTGACGGGCATGATGCGGCCGATAAGCTGTCGCTATTGGTGCGGGAATCGTTCGGGGTCGCGCTGCCGCCGGAGCGGATCGCCAGGCAGTCGCTTCGAAGCGTGAGCCCGGCCGACGTCGGGTCGGCGCTCGAACGCGGCGAGGTGCTGAAGCAGGTCGGCCGCTGCCGCATCCTTTCGGACGGACGGGTCGAGGCCGAGGTGCGCATCGAAAGTCTTCCCGCGTCGCATCCGCTGGCGGGGGCCCGGAACGAGGAGAATCGATTCGTGCTGACGGGCGCCGACGGCCAAAGGTTGGAAGTCTATGGCAAGGGCGCCGGGCGCTGGCCTTCGGCCGCCGCGGTCTTCGCGGACATCATGGATTTGCAGCGCGCCTCGCTCGGCCGGACCGGAACGAGGCCGCTGGCGCAAGCCGTGCCGATGCGGCTGAGCGCCTGACCATGACGAGAGCCGTCGCCAGAGCCAGCGCCCCCGCCAGCATCGGCAATGTCGGCCCCGGCTTCGACATATTCGGCCAGGCCTTCGATGCGGCGCGCGATATCGTGACGGCGGTTCGGGAGGATTCGCCCGGGGTGCGCCTCGGCCGGGTTTCCGGCCTGGTCGCCTCGCTTCCCGAAGGACCGGAAGACAATACCGCCCTGGCCGCGGCGGCGGCGGTGCTTCGGGCGGCGCAAGCCGGCTTCGGCGCACGGCTTTCGATCGACAAGGGCATACCCCTCGCGGCCGGCATGGGCGGTTCGGCCGCCTCGGCCGTCGCCGGCGCCGTCGCCGTCAACGGGCTGCTCGAGAGGCCCTTCGCGGACGAAGAACTGTTCCTGTTCGCTCTGGAGGGCGAGAGGATCGCCTCCGACCCGCCGCATTGGGACAATGTCATGGCCAGCCTGCTCGGCGGCCTCGTCCTCGCCGCCCGGCTGTCGCCGCCGTCGCTCGTGAGGCTGCCCCCTCCCCCCGGCCTGGTCTCCATCCTCCTCCCTCCCGCCGCCCGGATCGAAACCCGCGCGGCGCGCAATATCCTCAGGAAAGAGGTGCCGATGACGACGGTGATCGAGCATTCGCGCCGTCTCGCCGCGTTCGCGGCGGGGTGCGCGACGGGCGATCACGGCCTGATCCGGGCCGGCCTCGAAGACGTTCTGGTCGAGCCCCAGCGCGAGCACCTCCTCCCCGTCCTGCCGGCGGTGAAGGCCGCGGCCCTTGCCGCCGGCGCGCTTGGCTGCTCCTTTTCCGGATCGGGCCCTTCGGTCTTCGCCTGGGCTCCGGCCGGCGAGGCCGCCGCCGTGGAGGATGCCATGGCCTGGGCCTTCATGGAGGCGGGCCTCGCGGTACGGGCCTATCGGGCGCCCATCGATTCGGCGGGCGCTCGTTTTGAGCGGACCTCGGAGACCGTCGGCCGATGCGCTATCTGAGCACGCGATCCTCAGCGCCTCCGGCAAGCCTAAGCGAGGCGGTTCGCAACGGGGCGGCGCCGGACGGCGGTCTCTATCTTCCCGAGACCCTCCCGGCCGTCGACTACCGGCACTTGGGGCCGCCGGAGGATTTGCCGGCCTTCGCCGCGCGGCTGCTCGCGCCCTTCTTCGCCGGCGACCGGCTGGAAAGCGAGCTCGAGCCGATCTGCGCCGAAAGCTTCGACTTTCCAGTCCCGCTGGTAGCGCCGTTGCCTGGCCGGCCCGGGCTCCACGCCCTCGAGCTGTTTCATGGGCCGACCGGGGCATTCAAGGATTTCGGCGCCCGCTTCCTGATGGGCTGCTTCGAGCGGCAAAGCGACAAGGGGGAGAGGCTGACCGTCCTCGCCGCCACCTCCGGCGACACGGGTGGCGCCGTCGGGTGCGCCGCGGAAGGCCGGGACCATGTTCGGGCCATCATCCTGTTTCCCAGGGGCCGGGTCTCGCCCTTTCAGGAGCGGCAATTGATCTGCTGGGGCGAGCCGGTGACGGCGCTCGAAGTGGACGGCGATTTCGACGACTGCCAGCGGCTGGTCAAAGCCGCCTTCGCCGACCCGGCCCTCGCCGCGGCGCACCGGCTGAGCTCGGCAAATTCGATCAATCTCGGCCGCTGGCTCCCCCAGATGGCGTCTCTCGCGGCCGCGGCGGTGGCAATTTTCGGGAGCAGCGGGATCAAGCCCGGCTTCATCATTCCGAGCGGAAATCTCGGCCATGGCTTCGCGGCGCTTTATGCCCGGGCGATGGGAATGCCGATCGGCCCGATTGTCCTGGCCACCAACGCCAATGTCACGCTGAGCGAATGGGCGGCGACCGGAGATTATGCTCCCCGCCCTTCCGTCGCGACTCTGGCCAATGCCATGGACGTCGGCGCTCCGAGCAATTTCGAACGGCTGATCGCCCTTCCGCCGGAATACCGGCGCGTGTCGGTCGAGCGGGTCGAAGACGACGCCATCTCCACGAGGATTAGGGCCGACGGTGCGGCGGGCTATCTCTGGTGCCCCCATTCGGCGGTCGCCGCCGAAGCCTATGAACGCTTGAGCGAAAGCCGGAAAGCCGAACGCGCCTGGATCGTCGCCGCGACGGCGCACCCCTTCAAATTCGCCGAGACGATCGAGCCTCTCATCGGCCGAAGGCTCGAAGCCCCCCGCGCCCTGCGCGCCATCCTCGATCGTCCCGTCGCGAAACGGGAGATCGCGGCGGATTTGGCCGATCTCGCCAGGGCCCTCGCCCCGAGCGGCGAGCGTGCCGCCGCCTAGGGCGCATCGACAGTCAGGTTGACGCTGGACCCAATAGATCCTCCCGTGAATTTGCAGGGGTGGGGGACCAGGCGAAGCCTGGTGGAGGGGTCTTGCCGAGTCCGAAGAACCCCTCCACCGCGCTTCGCGCGGTCCCCCTCCCCCGGAAATCCGGGGGAGGAATTAAGAGAAGCCCCCGCTGAACGTCGATCCGTCCTGGGCTGTCGCGCCGGTTACGGCGCCATCGGAGGCGGAGCCGACCAGCCGGGCATATTTGGCGAAGGCGCCCAGCCCCTCGCGCCGCGGGGGGGCCGCGGGCGACGGGCCGCGGTCGGTGAGGTCGGCGTCGGTTTCGATCACCCTCCGCTCGACGTCGATGACGATCCTGTCGCCGGTCCTGAGGAAAGCGATCGGCCCGCCGCGAGCCGCCTCCGGGGAGACGTGGCCGACCATGAAGCCGTAAGTCGCGCCCGAGAAGCGGCCGTCGGTGACCAGCGCGACCTCGTCGCCCAGTCCCCGCCCCTGGAGGGCGGCGGTGATCGCCAGCATCTCCCTCATGCCCGGCCCTCCGACCGGCCCCTCCCCGCGGATCACGACGACGTCGCCGGAAACGATCCCGCCGTGGATGAGGGCTTCGGAGCAGGCTTCCTCGCCGTCGAACACCTTGGCGGGCCCTTCGAACTGGAGCCGTTCGTGGCCGGCGAGCTTGGCGACGCAGCCGTCCGGGGCGAGGTTGCCGAACAGGATTCCGAAGCCGCCCCTCGCCTTGACCGGATTCCCGGCGGTTCGGATCACCTCCTGACCCGGGGTCTCGGTCGCTTCGCGAAAATAGGAGAAGAGCGACCGGCCGGTGACGGTCGGGGCATCGGCGATGAGCCCGGCCTCCATCAGCCGCCTCCCGACCAGGGCGGAACCGCCGGCCGCGCTCATGTCCGGCGCCATGAACCGCCCGCCCGGCTTGAGATCGGCGATAACCGGAGTCGCCCGGGAAACCTCGTCGAACAGGTCGATGGCGAATTCGCCGGCGCCGATTCCGGCTTCCCGGGCGATCGCCAGCAGGTGGAGAACGAGATTGGTCGATCCGGCGGTCGCGGCGCCGGCCACCGCGGCGTTCCTCAGGCCGGCCGGCGTGATCAGGCTGCGCGCGTTGCGGCCCGCCAGCACCGCGTCGACCACCGCCCGGCCGGCCGCCGCCGCCGCCTCGGGCTTGGCGGGATGGACGGCCGGCACATCGTTGAGCCCGACCGGGGACAGGCCGAGGAAGGTCATCGCCAGCGCCATCGTGTTCGCCGTGAACTGGCCGCCGCAGGCGCCCGCGCCGGGACAGGCCGCCTGCTCGACCGCCCGCAGGCCGGCATCGTCGAGCGTGCCGGCGCCGTGAGCGCCGACCGCCTCGAAGACGTCCTGGATGGTGATCGCCTTGTCGCCGAGCCGTCCCGGCATGATCGAGCCGCCGTAGAGGATGACGCTGGGCAGATCGAGGCGGGCGGCCGCCATCGCCGCCGCCGGGATGGTCTTGTCGCAGCCGACCAGGAACAGCACCCCGTCGAGCACATGCCCGCGCACCGCGAGCTCGGCCGAATCGGCGATGATTTCGCGGCTGATCAGCGAGGCGCGCATGCCCGGAGTCCCCATCGCGATGCCGTCGGTCACGACGATCGTGTTGAAATCGATCGCGGTTCCGCCCGCCTCCTCGATCCCGCGTCCGGCATGCTCGGCAAGGGCGCGAAGGTGCATGTTGCACGGCGTGACGGTCGACCAGCTGCTGACGACGGCGATCATCGGACGCGACAAAGCGGCATCGTCGAAACCGGCGCCGCGGAGCATCGCCCGGGCCGGCGCGCGCGCGGGCCCCTCGACGAGCGCACGGGAAGGCCAGGGACGGGTCGTCATGAGGAAATTCCTGAAAATGGGATACCGTACGACCGCCTGCTGCGGCTCGACGTCGTGAGCATAATGCAGAAAATTGACCTCACAAGGCGAATTCCGCTTGCGCCTATGTCGCATTGCAACATATATCGAAGCGAACGGGATCCCAACTCGGAAACCCAAAAGAGAGATTCACAAGTGGCGCTCAACCGCAAATCCGCCGGTCACTTCAATTCGGGCGTCTCGTGCGTCCCGGCCGGTTTTTTTGCGAGCGTCGTACTTATTACCGCACATCGTGGGGCGGCGAACGGCTCTGGATGACGGTCCCCCGAAGGACCAGAAGACAGAAACCCCCGCTCCCCACAAGGAGCGGGGGTTTTCTTTTGCGCGGCGAAGGAGAACCCAGGTGACCAGGATCTACACCGAGCAGGATACGGCTCCCGCGGCGCTGAAGAGCGGGGCCATCGCGGTCATCGGCTATGGCAGCCAGGGCCGCGCCCACGCCCGCAACCTCAGGGACGGCGGGTTCGACGTGATCGTCGGCGCTCGTCCGGGCGGCGGCGCGGATCGCCGGGCGCGCGCCGACGGCTTCCGTCCGGCGCCGCCGGCCGAAGCGGCGCGGGACGCGTCGC